>UQRJ01000059.1 GCA_900543345.1 uncultured Sporolactobacillus sp.
TTCGTCGGCAGCGTCAGATGTGTATAAGAGACAGGTTCGGCGGTTGCCGATCCGGAGTTGATTCGGGCCGGCGCGGATTTCTTTGGCTGTCAATGCATTGTCGTAGCGATCGACGCGAAAAAGGATCCGGCAAGCGGGACTTACCGTGTCTACACGCACGGCGGCACGCGTCCGACCGGCCTGGATGCACTGGAGTGGGCGAAAAAAGCCGTTTCACTTGGTGCCGGCGAAATTCTGCTGACCAGTATGGACTGCGATGGCGAACAAAGCGGCTATGAATTGCAGCTGACCCGGATGATCAGCGAGGCGGTCGACGTACCGGTGATCGCTTCGGGCGGGGCGGGCAAGGCGGCAGATTTCTTCGACGTATTCCGTGAAGGAAAAGCGGATGCTGCACTGGCGGCCTCGATTTTTCATTATAAAGAAACATCGATTGCGAAAGTCAAAGCATATTTACGCGAAAAGGGAGTGGCGATCCGGTGAAAACAGAAGATGTGAAGTTCGATGCACGCGGGCTTGTGCCTGTCGTCGTTCAGGATGCGCAGAGTAAGGAAATCCTGATGCTGGCCTATATGAACAAAGAATCGCTGAAAAAATCGCTGGAAACCGGCGAGACGTGGTTCTACAGCCGGTCGCGGCAAAAACTCTGGCATAAGGGCGAGACGTCGGGCCATACGCAAAAAATCGTCGATTGGGCGCTGGACTGCGACGCGGATACAATTCTTGTGAAAGTCGATCCGGCCGGCCCGGCATGTCACACCGGAAGTTATAGTTGTTTTCGTCCCGAAGCGACCGATAAGGAAGAAGCCGAACGTAGCGGCGGCAATCGTTTCGCCATTCTGGCCGAATTGGAACATGTGATTGCCAAGCGGGAGGCGGAACGGCCGGCGGGGACCTATACGACCTATCTGTTCGACGAAGGGCTGGATAAGATCCTGAAAAAGATCGGCGAGGAGACATCGGAAGTCATCATCGCTGCTAAAAATCATTCGGCGACGGAAATCGAGTGGGAAGTTTCCGACGTGATTTATCATACACTGGTCATGCTGCGGGAAGAAAAGGTTGGCTTCGACCGTGTCCTTCACGTTCTTGAGCAACGTCATCGCGAAAAAAGTGAGTTTCAGCGGGAAAAAGCTAAAAAACTGGATTGACATTGTCGGTTTGCAGCCGGCATTGCTTTCTTGTCAAGTGGAACAGATTAAAAGGGAAAATTTTCAGGCACTGACTTCAACGGCATGATCCCGATGGACGATCGGAATCATGCCGCTGAAGTGTTTTTTGATGCCGCTTTTTGCGGGACTGCTCGATACCGTTTGAACCGATTTTTCTCCTAATGATTTCCATTCATCTATTGAGGGTTTTTCGGCTGATAAAGGTTAATTTCCGATTACTCGGCGGATTTCCGCGGTAATTATGACCCTTTGGATAGTTTTCCTTATGCGGGCGACACTAAGTGCAACGCTTATGATTGAATGGATGGGAATGCGGCCGATGATCCTGGTTATCTTTATATTAGGTTTGCTGCTGCTTTGCGCGGGATTGCTGCTGCTTTGGCGCAGCACACTGAAAATTAGGCTGGATGCCAAGGTGAATCTCCCCAACTGGGAAGCCGGGCTGACTTTTTTCTGGATGAATATTGAACTCACGCATCTGCGGATCGACCGGGCAAAATTTTCGCAAGTGCGTGCCAGCTCTCCGGACAAATGGGATCGGCGGCTCGGCCAGGGGCTGGCTCGTTTGCTTGCCGATGAGCCTCGCAACCGGAAAATACACCTGGACCGGCTTGTGTGGCATACAGCAATCGGGACAGGCGATGCATTCCAGACAGCCATGCTGTGCGCCGCTCTTTACAACTTGCGTGACGCGCTGCTGCCGCTGTTTGCGCCCGGGCAAACGCAGATCGCGGTTGTACCGGTTTTTTATAAAAAGCATTTTTCCCTGCGGGTTTCGTGCATGATGTCGCTGCAGGCTGGAGAAGCTATGCATATCATCCGCAAGATCAAGAAACAGCTGAAGGGAAGAAAAACAGATGACGGATCATCCGATTCAAGGATTAATGAAAACGGCGCTGGAGAGCCTGCGGTCGATGGTCGATGTCGGGACGATCATTAGCGATCCGATTGAGACCGAAGACGGCCATATCATCATCACAATTTCCAAGGTCGGATTCGGTTTTATTGCCGGCGGCAGCGAATTTGAAACCAAAAATGAAAATCCCGATGAACAGCCAGACGAAGAAACAGAAGCTTACCTGCCGTTTGGCGGTGGGACCGGGGGCGGCGTGTCGCTCACGCCGATCGCCTTTCTGATCATCGGCCCGCGCGGCATCAAAACCATTCATCTGGATAACGATACCCATCTCTATGAACGTATGCTTGATCTTGCCCCTCAGACCGTAGAAAAAATCAAAGAGATGCTTGAAAACGCCGGCAAAGGAAAAAAGCGCAGTGAGGCGGATCGACCGGAATGATGGTCACCCGCCTGAAAAAGAATGCCGATCGGGCCGTCCCCATGAATGTTCGACGTCGCCCACAAGCCGGTTTCTCGACGTTCGTGCTCCAGCTGAGATATACCTTCCGGGTTCCGTTGCCGGAATTTCTTTTTGTGTTTCGTTCTTTTCCAATCGTATTTCGCCGCCCGATAGACGATTCGCATGTTCCGGCTTGCGTTATCCGTTTTCCGTCGCTAAAATAAAAGTAAAGGTTTGTGATGGTGCCGCCCGGCATTCGGATCATTCCCATTTTTTATCGGGAGAGTGAGCGAATTATGATGGACTGCGGGTCGGCAGATGGCGAGAAATCGCCTCTGGTTCGAAAATTTCACTCACCTGCAATGATTATGCCGGGTCCGTTCATTACGGATACTTGTTCCGCTCAGGCGGCCGAAGTTTAGTTTACTACGTATTCATAATTGTAAGCGCTTTAATGTTTGGAGGCCAATCATTTGCAATCGACGCTCGTAAGTGATCTTTTTTCTGTTCTCGACCGGTCGGCCGACTTGATTAAAAACAAACGACATTCCGGCTACCTGGAAGGACTTGCCGCGGCAGGCGAAGATATCGGATCGGACCGGGTTTGTGAATCCGATCTGAAAGATAAGCTGCTGCCACTCTATCATTCTTTTTTTCAACGGGGAATGACGGCGGAGGATGTGCGCCGCGCATTTCAACTGGCGATTTTAAAGGGCCTGAAAGCGAATCCGTTGCCCGGTCATGAGATGACGCCGGACGCACTTGTGATTCTAATCGGCCACCTTGTGTCCGTCCTGATGAGGGATCGTCCATTTTCCATTCTGGACCCGGCAGTCGGATTCGCCAATTTACTTACCGGAATCCTTAATCAGTCGAAGAGTGATGAAGTGACGGCCTATGGCGCGGAAGTGGACGATTTGACGATTCGCTTGGCCTATGCCAATGTCAACTTGCAACAGCATGAGGTACAGCTGTTTCACCAGGACGGTCTGAAACCGATTCTGTCGGAAGCCGTTGATTTTGCCGTTTGCGATGTCCCTGTCGGTATTTACCCGGATCGCAGCGAAGCAAAAACATACGAACTCGGCGATATCGGCGGCAAAGCGTATACGCATTTCTTGTTTATTGAACAAGGAATGAGACATTTGAAAGAAGCCGGCTATCTGCTCTATATGATCCCGAATACGTTGTTTCTTGAAGACCGCGATCGCTTGTTTCATCGCTATATTCGAAAACACGCGGTTGTTCTGTCGGTATTGCAACTGCCTTTGACCCTTTTCAAAACTAACCGGGCGGCAAAAAGCATTCTTTTATTGCAGAAAAAGGGCAAGGGAGTGACTCAGCCGAAACAGGTTCTGCTCGCCGAAATGCCCGATTTTATGAATGAACCGGCCATGCGCAAGTTCCTGGCGCATCTGGATCACTGGTTTGAAAATCGTTCGTTTTAAACTAACGGGGGGTAGAAGTCTTGGCTCTCATTATGGCGATCAATGCCGGAAGCTCGTCGCTTAAATTTCAGCTTCTGGATATGCCGGCGGAGACACTGATTACGAAAGGGTCCATCGAACGGATCGGCCTTGCGGATTCTATTTTCACGATCAGCGTCAGAGGAGAAAAGAAACGTGAAATCACAGCAATTGCCAATCATGAAAAGGCGGTTCGTCGGCTTTTAAAAGAATTGACGTCGCTGCATGTCGTTCGTTCACTGGAAGAGATTTCCGGCGTCGGCCACCGCGTCGCACACGGCGGCGAAGACTTTAGCGATTCGGCGCTGATCACCGATGAAGTTATTAAAAAGATCGAAAATATGTCTGAGCTCGCACCGCTTCATAATCCGGCAAACTTGGTCGGCATTCGGGCTTTTCGCGAGGTGCTTCCCGATATTCCGGAGGTTGCGGTCTTTGATACGGCATTTCATCAGACGATGAGTGAAGATACCTATTTGTATAGCTTGCCGTATAAATACTATCGGGACTATGCTGTTCGTAAATATGGCTTTCACGGGACAAGTCATCAGTATGTGGCCGGGCGGGCGGCGGGATTGCTGAAACGTCCGATTGATAAACTCCGATTGATTACTTGCCATCTGGGCAACGGCTCCAGTATCACGGCGGTGAAGTACGGGAAGTCGGTTGCGACGTCGATGGGTTTCACGCCGCTGTCCGGCCTGACGATGGGGACACGCTCCGGTGATATCGATCCGGCATTAGTGCCGTTTCTGATGGATAAAACCGGTATGAATGCGGACGAAGTCATTAAAGTGCTCAATAATGAGAGCGGACTGCTCGGCATCAGCGGTTTTTCCGGCGATCTTCGCGATATCCAGAAAGAAGCCGGACGCGGGAACCGACGGGCAAAGTTGGCTATCGATATTTTCATCGAACGGATCAAAAGCTATATCGGGGCTTATACCACTAAAATGTGCGGCGTTGACGCGATTGTTTTCACGGCGGGAATCGGCGAACATAGTTCGATGGTGCGGGCGAGAGTAATGAGTGGCTTGGAATTTATGGGCGTTTATGCCGATCCGAAAAAAAATCAAATAAACGGCCGAGAGATGTGTATCAGCGCTTTGCATTCTCCGGTCAAAGTCTTAGTGGTTCCGACAAACGAAGAAGTGATGATTGCACGTGATACGCTGCGGCTGTCCGGTCGGCGCCTGGACACATGAAGCATTTTGCCGGTCGGGCGGCCGAACCGACAGAGGACGCCTTCTTCGAAGAAAAAGTGCCGGGTGAAAATCCGCACGCAGAGAGGAAGGAGACAATGTTTTTCGTTGAATATTCTGGTTGCGTTAAATTCCAATTATGTATACCCGTTGAAAGTGATGCTGCGCTCGTTGTTTGTGAATAATCCTGAAAGCCAATTTGTGATCTATCTCTTGTATTCACATCTGACGGCGCGAGAACGCAATGATCTGGAGCGGACGGTAGCGGCTCAAGGGCAGCGGCTCGTTTTTATTTATATAAGGCCGGGCATTTTTGAAAAAGCCGCCGTTTTCAGGCATTTTTCAGCCGAAATGTATTATCGGCTGGTTGCTTATCATTATCTTCCGGACAATGTGGAACGTGTGCTCTATCTTGATCCGGATATTATTGTACTTAATCCGATCGATACGTTTTATTATCACCCTTTTCGACAGGCCTGCTTCATTGCGGCCGAACATGAATATTCTGCTAAGGTTGCGCGGACATTTAACAAGGTGCGCCTCGGTATACCGAAAGCAAAGGGATATTATAATACCGGTGTATTGCTGATGAACGTCAAAAAACTGAAAAACGGCCGGTCGGTCGAGAGCATTATTGAGTTCGCGATGAAGCACCGTCATCAGCTTCTACTGCCGGATCAGGACATCTTCAATGCGTTGTATTGGGATTCCATCATTGCCATGCCCTGGATCTATTATAATTACGACGCAAGATATTATGATTTGTCGAAGCTTCTGCCTTCCGCAGGGCCGGAAGCGGATCTGGACTGGATTAAAAAACATACCGTTTTTCTTCATTTTTGCGGCAAACAAAAGCCTTGGCAAAGTAAATACAAAGGTGAACTCGGTTTTTTGTTTCGTCGCTATGCGGAACTGGTCGATGAACCGCTGCCTGAAGGACAAATTCATGACTAGTAGAAAAAACCGCACTGCCCGTTTCAGGGGCAGTGCGGTGCTTCATTTGACCATCAGTGAATGATTTGCAACTTTTTCGGATAATGGGTCAGTGTCATTGGACCATCCGGACCGAGATAGACGTCGTCTTCAATACGGACGCCGCCGACACCGGGTACGTAGATACCGGGTTCGATAGTAAAGACCATGCCGACTTCCAGTTGCCGATTATTGTCGGCACTCATCGACGGTTCTTCGTGTTCGCCGAGTCCGAGCCCGTGGCCGACCCGATGCGTAAAAAATTCCCCGTATCCGCTGTCGGTGATAATTTTCCTTGCGACGCCGTCCAGATCGCCAATCCGCATTCCCTCATGAACGGATTTAATCGCTTCTATATTGGCTTTCAGCGCAGTCGCATATATTTTCCGCTGCTCGTCTGATACATATTTGTAACCGACGGTCCGGGTGATATCGGAGCAGTAGCCGTCGATGACAACGCCGAGATCAAGCAGGACGAAATCGCCTTCCTTGATCTGCCGCGTGCCGGGAACGCCGTGGGGTGCGGCGCTGTTTTCCCCGGTCAGCACCATTGTCTCGAAAGCCATTTCTGAATAACCGTGTTTGGCCAGTTCATGTTCGATTTCGGCAATAATCGCCAGTTCCGTTCGACCTTTTTTGATCGCTTCCACACCGAGTCCGACGGCATAGTCGGCAATTTGGCCCGCTTGCTTCATCGCCGCCAGCTCTGTTGCGTCTTTGACCCGGCGCATTGCCGACAGAAGTGGTTCAATGGAAACAAACGAGGCGTCCGGATACATTGTCTTGAGCGCGATCGTTTTCTGATATGGCAGCGTACTCGGCTCGATGGCGATCGGCCCCGAGAGAATCGACCTTTTTTTCAATTCGCGGTTGACAAATGTCCATGGATTCTGATCATCACGATAACCGACAATCACCCGATTGAAGGCGGACGCTTTTGCTTTCGCGACTTCCAGTTCGGGACAGAGTAAAAAAGGATCGGCTTCCGGAAAAACAAACAGGCCGAGAAACCGTTCGTGCGGATTGCATTTGAAACCGGTCAAATAGAATACGTTGGTCGGATCGGCAATGAATGCCAAAGTATTGCCGCCGTCCTGAAGCCATGTTGCGACTTTATCGATTTTTTCGCTCAAGGGGGTCACTCCAATGAAATCTATATTACTATTAATTTATCACAAACCGAGTAAGGGTGGGTAGGATCATCCGGACAGTCCCCGAATGGATCCGTCCATGGGTACGATGATGCGCTCTAGTGTATAATGTAACTGTTATCATCTATCAAGGAGGAGACACATAGATGCGGATCACTTATATCGGGCATTCGACGGTGTTGATTGAAACCGGAACGGCACATTTGCTGATCGATCCGTTTATTTCCGCCAATTCACAGGCTGGTCTGTCGGTCGATGAATTGCCGAAGATCGACGCCATATTGCTGACACACGGACATGGCGATCACACGCTCGATACGGAGCAAATCGCCAAGCGAGACGGGTCGCTTGTGATTGCCATAGCGGAACTGGCTACTTACTATGCCTGGAAAGGATTGAAAACGCACGGCATGTCGATCGGCGGTTCGTATCGTTTTCCGTTCGGTCGTGTCAAACTGACTCAGGCATTTCATGGGTCGAGTGTGACGGAGCAAAATCGGCAACGGATCGTCTATACCGGAATGCCGGCGGGATTGCTGCTGTTTCTGGAAGGGAAAACAATCTATCATGCCGGCGACACGGCATTGTATTCCGACATGAAATTAATCGGCGCACAGAATCCGCCCGATCTGGCGTTTCTTCCGATCGGCGACAACTTTACGATGGGGCCCGACGATGCGTTAATTGCGGCGAAGTGGGTTAAGGCCCAGATGGTTGTGCCGATTCACTACAACACATTTCCGGCCATTCGCCAGGATCCCAAGGCATTTGTTGCCCGACTTGGCGGCAAAGGGCAGCTGCTTGCTCCAGGTGAAAGCCTGGATTTGTAATCAAGCCGGTGGAGGCGGATGAGTTGGCAACGAAACATGAGCAGATTATCAACTATATAGAAGATCTCGACGTCGGTACCCGCATCTCCGTCCGTCAGACGGCGAAAACGATCGGCGTCAGTGAGGGGACGGCCTACCGCGCGATTAAAGATGCGGAGACGCAGGGCCTGGTCAGCACGATCGAACGGGTGGGTACCGTGCGGATTGAAAAAAAACGTAAACACAACTTGGAAAAGCTGACTTTTGAGTCGGTCGTGAAAATCGTCGACGGCCAAGTGCTCGGCGGACGCGAGGGACTGTCCAAAACATTGCATCGGTTTGTGATCGGGGCGATGGAAGTCGGGGCGATGAAACGCTATATCGGCCCCAACGATCTGATGATTTCCGGAAACCGCGACGACGTGCATCGTTATGCGCTGAGCCAGGGGGCGGCGGTATTGATCACCGGCGGATTCGATACGACCGATGAAATCAAACAACTGGCAAACCATGCCGAACTGCCGCTTATTTCGACTTCCTACGATACCTTTACCGTCGCGACGAAGATTAATCGGGCGATTTATGATCAATTAATCAAGAAGGAAATTGTTCATGTTTCCGATATTTTGATTCCGGTGCCCGAAACAAACTTCTTGTTTGCCGACGATACGCGGGAAAAATGGCATGAATTGAACCGGGCCACGGCGCACAGCCGTTTTCCGGTCGTCGACCGACAAATGAAAGTCCAGGGCATCGTCACAATGAAGGATGTCATGGATCGACCCGCTGCCCGGCTGATCGGCGACGTCATGACGGCCGATCCGATTGTGGTCAATCCGGCAACCTCCGTTGCGGCGGCCGCACATCGCATGATTTGGGAAGGAATCGAATGTCTGCCGGTAATCGACGGCGGCCGTCATTTGCTCGGCCTGATTACGCGACGGGATGTGCTGAAGGCATTGCAGATGATTCAGCAACAACCGCAGATGGGGGAGACAATCGAGGACGTTGTATCGGCCGGAATGGCCGACGCTGCGAATGAAAGCGGACCGGCGTTCAAGCTCGCCGTTTCGCCGCAGATGACGGATTATCTCGGCTTTATGTCCTATGGAATCATGGTGTCGATGTTCACTATTGTCAGCCGGCGCGTGCTCAATCGAGCGAAGCGAGGGGATCTGGTGGTCGATAATCTCTCTGTTTATTTTTTAAAACCGGTGCAGATAGAGCAGATTATCACGATCGTACCGAAAATTCTCGAAATTACGCGCCGCAATGGTAAACTGGATATTGAATGGTTTGTCGACGGGCAATTGTGCGGTAAAGCACTGTTGACCGCTCAGTTTATCGATCGGTTCTGAAAGACGGTCGGTTCAATGCCAGAAACGGAGGCTTTCTGTGATGGAACAAATTCTGCAGCAAATCAGGCGGTACCATACAATTATCATTCATCGCCATGTCCGTCCCGATCCCGACGCACTCGGCTCTCAGGGCGGACTGGCTTTGCTGATCCGCGATAATTTTCCCGATAAACAGGTCTATGTCGTCGGAGAGGAAACAGACGATCTGCGTTTTCTCATCCGGATGGATGATATTCCGGATACTGCCTATCGGGGGGCGCTTGTCGTCGTTTGCGATACGGCTAATCGGGACAGGATCTCCGACAAACGTTACGTGAATGGGGCGGCGTTGATTAAAATCGATCATCATCCGCCGGTCGATCCGTATGGCGACCCCGCCTGGATCGATATCTCCGCCAGTTCGACAAGCGAAATGATTACGGCTTTTTATCGCCGGCATTCCGAACTGACGATGAGCAATGAGGCGGCAAGGCTGCTGTTTGCCGGCATTGTCGGCGATACCGGGCGCTTTCAGTTCAGCAATGTCACCGATAAAACTTTCCAGGCGGCTGCCCAGCTGGTTCGCCGGCCATTCGATCGTCAGGCGTTTTTCGACCGACTGTACGCCCGCAAGCTTAATCTGGTGCGGTTGAATGGTTACGTCCTCCAGCATTTCACGTTGACCGACGAAGGTGTCGGTTTTATCAAACTATCGCTTGATCTGATCCGCAAGTTTCATCTTGAGTCTGCGGACGCATCACTGTTGGTCAATTGTTTTTCTTGCACCGAAGGTTTGAGAGCATGGGTGCTTTTCTCTGAGGAGGAGGGGCAGATTCGTGCCCGCATTCGTTCGAAGGGTCCGGTGATCAATGAATTAGCTGCTCATTTTCACGGCGGCGGCCATCCGCTGGCTTCCGGCGCGACCGTCTACAGCTGGGAAGAAGCGGACCGGCTGATCGACGAATTACGTGTCGCCTGCCGGTCTTCGAAGGGATGAACCTTATCTGCTGTTGTCTTTTTTAGAAATAATTGTCAAATCGATAGCCATATGCGAATCGACAACAATGCTCCGGACTTTAAAGTGATAAGTGATCTCGGCATAAATGAACGGCTTTTTTTCGATGACTTTGACGATCAGCTCACGATTGTCGGAAACGGAAGATAGATTTTGTCCGATCAGCGGACGCAATTCTGCTTTTACGGAATGTGTCAGTTCGGTACGCGTGGCGCGGTCCGGTGCCTTACCGAAAATCGCGATCGTTATTTCCTGTACCGTTCGCTTTTTTTCGAGTTCCCGATTTTTTCGATCTTCCGCACGAATCAGGGCCCGGCGTTCTTCTTTAAGGAGATGGGTTTCCGCCTGCAACTGCCTGATTTGGTTGATCCGACGTTCTTGAGACGCACCGTCAAGCAGCAGGAAGAAGGCGAAGCCCAGTAATATGCCGATGACGCATCCGGCAAGAAGCCGCTGGTTTTCCGCCGGCCGACCGCTCGGCAATTTCATCCTTCTACTTGCGTCAGCCAGCGGATGATCAGTCCGGCGGAGTGGGCGCCGGCCATGGCGCAGATGATTAGCAGAATTTGTCGGCCCACTTCCGAAAGGCTGCCGCTCAGGACGCCGCGCTCCAGGTTCTCGATGGTGTCGAACGTGCCGCCGATAGCGGTAACGACGGCCCAGATGCGCATCGTCGCGGCCAGCCGGTTCATTTCGGAAAAAACCGGCTGACCGGCAAAATAAGCGCCGATGCCGCCGACGATACATCCGCCGATAATGACGCCGAAGGCAATGCTGAAGTTCATAATAGCGGTTGAAAAAAAGGTACGCACGTTTCGATGCCTCCCCATTGTCTTCCCAGTTGCAGCATATGGTCGTCCACGCCGGATTATGCCGCTTTTTTATGATACCGACAGGATGAAAGAGGATGATTGAGCGATGGCCTATGTCCATCTGCACGTTTACAGTGAATATAGCCTGCTGCGCAGTACATGCCGCGTCGAGGCACTGGCCGCGCGTGCGCGCCGGGAAGGACAGTCGGCACTGGCACTGACCGACCGGAATGCAATGTACGGCGTAATTCCCTTTTATAATGCCTGCATGAAGGAAGGCATCCGTCCGATTATCGGCATGGAACTGTCCGTCGGCGAAAAAGCAGCAACCGGGCAGAGACAGATCGAGGAAGCTCCCGTGCTTGTGCTGCTTGCCGAAAATAATGAGGGTTACCGTAATCTGGTAAAGCTGGCTTCCATCGTTCGCAGTCGGAGTGAGCGGGTCGGCCTGGACGATCTGCGCCGGTTTGCCGCCGGATTGATTGTGCTCTCCGGCGGGCCTGCCGGTGTGCTCGACCGATTGTTTGAAAAGGGGCAGGATGAGGCGGCGCAGCAAACGGCGGAAGAACTGGCGGCCGCATTTCCAGACAACTTTTACATAGAATATCAACGCCCAAATGGCATCCAAGGCAGTGCGGTCGAAAGAAAAAAACGTCGACTGAGCAAGCGGCTCGGACTGCCGTCGGTCGCCACCCATCACGTTCGTTATCTGGATCGCGCCGACGCGCGGGCGTGCGCCTGTCTCTGTCTCTTATACACATCTGACGCT
>UQRJ01000060.1 GCA_900543345.1 uncultured Sporolactobacillus sp.
GATGTCTTAGGGTCTCGTGGGCTCGGAGATGTGTATAAGAGACAGGTATAAGGATTGACAATACTTGCAAAGGTGGCATGCATATTCATGTTACCATCAATCGGCAGCCCGTGAACCAACGCGGCAAAAACAACACCCCAAAGGAAGGGTACGAGTAAGCTCGGCAGGAAAATTGCCCAGTCCCATGTTCCCGTCCATTTCGGCCGATCGACCTTGGCGCGATATTCGAACGCCGTTCCGCGCGCGATGAGCAGCAGTAACATAACGACCAGCGGGACATAGAAACCGCTGAACAAGGTAGCATACCAGTTCGGAAAAGCAGCGAACATCGCACCGCCCGCCGTGATCAGCCAGACCTCGTTGGCGTCCCAGAACGGCCCGATTGTGTTAATTAAAATCCGCCGCTCCCCTTCATTTCTGGCAACAAAACGTGTCGCCATGCCGACGCCGTAATCATAACCTTCCAAGAAGAAAAAACCAATAAACAGTACGGCAATCAGCAAAAACCATAATTCACTGAGTAACAATGTGATACGCCTCCCCGTCGAACGGATCATCCGAGTGGGCCGACTGCTTCGCTCCAAACGAAGGGCCCTGTTTCACAACGCGAACAAACAGATAAACCATCACGATGGCCATAATTGTGTATAAGCCGAGGAAAGTAATGATTGAGAACAGAAGCTCGCCGGCCGACACATTGGGTGAAACGCTCGCCGCCGTCTGCATAAAACCGAAAACGGTCCACGGCTGACGCCCGATTTCCGTCATCAGCCAGCCCATTGTTCCGCCGATATACGGCAGAAACAGAGCGAAACCCATCAAATGCAGGAACCATCTGTTTTCAACCAGCCGGTTTCTACGGGCCAGCACGGCACCGATAATGCCGAGGATGCAGAGGATACCACCAGTCAACGCCATGACGCGGAAGCTCCAGAATGTCGTTTTTACCGGCGGAATGTAATTTCCCTTCCCGTATTTCTCTGTATATTGCTGTTGCAGCGTATCGATTCCCTTAACCTCGCCGCTGAATTTACCGTACGAAAGATAGCTCAGCAAATAAGGAATATTGATTTCTCCCGAATTTCGATGATTGGCTGCGTCGATCGCGGCAACCGATGTCCATGCGGCCGGACTGCCGCTGTCTTTCCATTGCGCCTCGCTGGCGGCCATTTTCATCGGCTGCGTCCGCACAAGGTACTGGGCCTGAACATGACCGAACACGGCCAGCAGCAAGCCGGAAAGCAAACCGATCACAATGGCGAGATTGAACGATTTTTTGTAAAACTCGATGTTCTTCTTCCTGAGTAAGACGATTGCACTGATCCCGGCGACTAGAAACGCGCCGGTCGCAAACGAGCCGAACAACGTGTGCGGATATTCGACCCACAGCTGCGGATTACCGAGCAATGCGCCGAAATCATTCATCACCGCCCGACCGTTTTCAATCTTAAATCCGACCGGATGCTGCATAAACGAATTAGCCGTTAGAATCCACAGAGCGGATAAGCTGGTACCTGCCGTGACCAGCCAGATGCATGCCAGGTGCATGCCTTTAGATAGCCGGTCCCAGCCGAAAATCCAGACCCCGATAAAGGTCGATTCAAGGAAAAACGCCAGCAATGCTTCAATCGCCAGCGGCGCACCGAACACATCGCCCATGAAACGCGAGTACTCGGACCAGTTCATGCCGAACTGAAACTCCTGAAGAATACCGGTCACCACGCCGATAGCGAAGTTGATCAGAAACAGCTTCCCCCAAAACTTTGTCATTGTTTTGTAGATTTCTTTTTTCTTGACCACATACATCGTTTCCATAATCGACACGATAAAAACGAGACCGATTGATAATGGCACGAAGAAAAAGTGAAAAATGGTCGTTGCCGCATACTGAAACCTGGCCAAAGCTAAAACACTCATGTCTTCTCCTCTTTTCTTTATGAATAGTTGAGGACAACATCTGCTGATGTAAGCGGTTAAAAATACAAAATCAACGAACTGTAACAGATGTCACATTTCTACTATACATCTTCAACGGTCACGCGAAATCCCTATTTGTTGTCAATTTGATGAACATAATGTGGCTATTATTTGTCTTAATTGTGAAATCAGGAACGATTTGTCACTTTAACAGAAATAGGAGCAAAAAAAATGCTTTCTCTTGCCGTTGTATATGAAAAAAATCACGGCGAGCAATTAATTAGGCCGTCACTTTTCACTTCGTTATATAGGGCCTGATCTTGCTCTCCCAGAGTAGATAGGCCTTTCCATTCGGATGCGTGCCGTCGAAGGTGTATTCCACCTTTAAATGTTGAGTGGAGTCGGCAAACAGCGGATACAAATTGATAAAAGTCAGGCGACGGCTTCTGCAATACGCCTTCAGGTGTTTATTCAGCAAAATGATTTTACTGGGGTCCGTCTGGGATCCATTCAATTCATTATTGATCGGCAACGTACTCTGCACATAGATGTCAGTGGCCGGCGACCCGCGCCGAACCGCTTCGATGATTCGCCGATAGTCGTTCATCACCTGCCTGACTGTGCGCCCTCTCGTGAAATCGTTAATACCCGCCATAACAAATAATTTCCTGGGCTGCAAATAAACGATATTTCCGATTCGGTGCAGAATGCCCCGGGTTGTATCACCGCTGATGCCACGATTGAGAATGGCGGGCGAACCGAACATTTCGTCCCAGTTATTGTTCTGCGTAATGCTGTCACCGAGAAAAATAATTTTATGTTTATTGGCGGGACGCTGCATGCTATAAAAAATACTGCGTTTTGTCCGGTACACCTTGCCGGCAGTAGTCACTCCCGGATTGGGGCTGGACAGTCGTGAAAATACGGGCCGCCGGCTTCCCCATCCTTTCGCCAGTGTTTCATAGGATAAAAAGCAGGCGGCAACCAAAAATAAGGCATTCACGATCAGCGACAGATAAAGCACTCTCTTCATGTTCTTTTTTCACTCCTATGTATCTTCGGTCACGCGCAAGGTACGCCGCAAGGCACAAAAAGAAGACCCGACAAAATCGATCGCCGCGGGTCGTCTGAAGAAAGACAGAAAGGAGCGCGTTTCGTTTTCAAAAAAACGGGCGGCAAATAAGCGGATAGCCGCGCTTAGTCCCGTTTATTAAAGTACGCATTCAGCTGTCCCCGAATCATCTGCTCCTTCAGTTCGCTGTCGACGCGTTTGTTTCTTTTTTTCTGCATTTCTTTGCGCAATTCCGATGTCTGCATGCCGTCCTCCATTTTATTGGCAATGTCCATCAGCGTTTCTACATCCGCAAAGGAATATTTGCGGTTCCCTCGCTCCGACCGTTCCGGAAAAATCAGTTTCCGTTTCTCATAATAACGGATCTGCCGTTCGCTAAGCCCGGTCAGTTCACACACGGTACCAATCGAAATCACCTTTTTATACAGATAAGCATCTTTTTGTGGACGTACCATCCATCCATCCTCCTCAATGGCAACACTGGGATAACGTTGCAATGTATGTGAGATTATATTACATCTATTGTGCCGGCACTGCAATATTATTGTCAGGTATTATAACAAATGAATGGATTTTTTGCGAAAGAATGACTAATATATTTTACGGAATCATTATCCGTCATGAGTTTCAATTGGAAAGAGAGTGAGCCATCCATGACGAAGCCAACCGTCGAGGAGAAGGATGACAAGCGGAAAAAAGACTGCTTAATCGGCAAACTGATCGGCCTCGGCGTTTATAAAATGAAGGGGCACCAACTTTATCAATTATCGGTCAATGAACTGGAGACGACCTACCGGCAACAGCTGCAGAGCCGTTAAACTTTATCATTTCATTTACCGGTTGCCGGCAGGCGACGGCAATTCTTTACCCAGACACAGGCTGAGTATCCACGGCCACGGACCGTATCCCGATTGGACATTAATATGCCCCATCGCCGGCAACACCAGCATGGGAACGCCGTAGGCATCGTATTGAGCGCGCTTGGACGCCGGAAGAAAAGGATCGGTCGTCGATGTCACGATCAACGTCCGTTTCGCCGCTTTTTTCAGGCAGGTTTTATCAGAGGGAAACGGATAGAACGTCCGGATGCCTTCGAAAGCTCTTTTTCGCGGTTCCTCCCGGTCGGGATAAAAAATTTTCAATGAATCTTCGCCGAGTGTTTCCGCAGGCGGCGACACAAGGAGCACACGAGCCGCTCTTCTTTTTTGTTCTTGGGCCGCAAAGTGGAACCAGAGCAGACAGCCGAGGCTATGGGCAACGACCACCAATGACTCTTCTTTTGGTATCGCCAGAACAGTCCGCTTCAGTTCTGCCAGCCAGACCGTTTTCAGCGGCCGAAACCAGTCGGAAAATTGGGGAAAATAAACGGAATAACCGCGTCCGGACAACTCCCCGCTCAGCCACTGCTGCCAATGTCCATTCGTGCTGCCTGCAAAGCCATGTAAAATAAGAAAACTGGTCACCGCTGCCTCTCTCCCCAATGAAAATCCGTGAATGGTACTATGCAATTAGTATAGCACAATAAGAAGCCGAACAGATCACAATAAAAGAGGTTGTCCCCGTATTGAAAACCAGGAGGGCAGCCTCTCCTCTGATCACTTCATTATTTATTTTAGTGACGATGCGTCCTGAGCCGTCGCTCTTCCTCATCTCTGACGCGATGGGCGAGACGGCTGGATGCGTCGGCGGCAATACAGGCGACCAAGTCGTCGAGAAATGTATTGACGCGACCGTTCTTTGCCTGATCGAGTTTGCCAATAATCTTCGGCTTGACCTTATCAAGATAGCCGAACGTCGTTGCCGCGATACTGCCGAAACTGGAAACCGCGCCAAGAGCGATCGTCTCGTCGACACCGAACAGGCCCTCATCCTGATCGATCAACGATTGAAGCGGTTCGGAAAGCATTTTTTTCTCGGCCAGCCGGTCGAGATCGATGCCGACAAGAATGGCATGCTGCAGTTCACGCTTCGCCAGGGCCCCCCTGACATTTTCCATGCACATCTCCATCGTCAGGCCGGACACGAACGGTCGCTGCAGATCGTAGACAATTTCGGCAATATCTTTCAGCTCGACGCCGCGATCAATCAGTGCCTGCTCGGCAGCATGGGAAACAGCGTCCGACTTGATTCTTTTTTTATTCGCCGAAAAAAACATCGCGTCTTCCGGCAAGCCTGGGGCATATGTCGTGCTTTTCTTAAATTCCCTTTTATTCACTGTCCTGATAAACTCCTTTCTTCGTTTCTGCCCGGCGACGTTCACTCCGGATCATCGCAGCACCGCTAACTTACATTTTATGTTACGATGGAAAAAAAATAAAAATCGGGAGTGAGCGAACGTGATACTGAACGGAAAGATGACGGATTTTGATATCGACAGTTTTTACTTAAAACGACAGCTGACGGTCATTGCTTACCGCCCGCCGGGTTATGATCCGCACAAAAGCTATCCGCTGCTGATCGCCCAGGACGGCCGTGATTATATTCAGATCGGCCGTCTGACCAGCCTCGCCGACCATTGGATCAGCAGAGAAATTATTCGTCCGCTCATCATTATCGCCGTCCCTTATCAAAGCGCCGCCCAGCGCTGGCAGATTTATCCGGCCGAAGGTACGCAGCATACCGCTTATCTGCAAATGCTGTGCGCAGAGCTGCTGCCGCTTGTGTCGGAACGGCTGGCGGTATCGCCCGATCCGGCGCAGCGGACGTTGGTCGGCGATTCGCTCGCCGCAACGTTTTCACTGCTGGCCGCCGTCTCCAGGCCGGACCTTTTCGGCGGCGCCATCCTGCAATCGCCCTTTGTAAGCCGCCCGCTCCTCAATCGACTGACAGCATATTCGGACCGTCTGCCGCTCACCGTCTATCACTCGATCGGTAGAAACGAGATAGCCGTCCGCACGACGCGGGGAACCGTCGAAGATTTTTACGAACCCAATCTGAAACTTCACCGCGTTCTGGCCGCCCGCCTGGCACGATACGAATACCACGAGACGGACGGTCGGCATACATGGCGGGCTTGGCAACCCGATATCCGCCGGGCGCTGCTTGATCGCTATGACGTACTCCGGTCCGCATCGTTATCATAAGCCAATTCCACCTCTTCAAGCAAGATTGCCGATTTTTATTTTCAACCGAATAAATCACGGGCGGCAGTGCAAGATAGCCATTAGACGCGCCGCGTAGATCCTTGTTTGCACGGCAGGAACGGAGGCTTGCGAAATGGCGACGTTAGGAACAATTGCCGTCGAACTGACTGTCGGATTGTTCGGTTTGCTTCTGCTAACCAAAGTCATGGGCCGGGCATCGATGTCCGAAGCAACACCGTTTGATTTTATCTCAATGATTGTCGTCGGCGATTTTGTCAGCGATGCCATTTACGATCCGCAAACCCATATTTGGAAAGTACTGTTTGCCATCTTCTTCTGGGGTGTGCTGATCTTTCTGATCGATTTCATTACCCTGAAGTTTCATCGCTCGCGATTCTTCTTTGAAAGCCGGCCGGCTATCGTGATCCGAGACGGCATCATCGACCGCGACGCACTGAGTAAAAATAAAGTCGACATGAATCACTTGCAGATGATGCTGCGCGACCGGGACATTTTCTCCATGCGCGAAGTCGATTTCGCCGTGCTGGAGCCGAACGGGAAAGTCTCGGTCATTCGTAAACCGTCCTACGAGACCGTCCAACGCGGCGATCTGCATCTTCACCTTACCGGTTCATCCGTCCCGGTCACGTTAATCAGCGACGGGGTCGTTATCAAAAAAGGCCTTAAGGAAATCGGGAAAAGTGAGCAATGGCTCCGTCAGCAACTATCGGCCCGGTCCGTCGACGATCCCCGCCGCGTCCTGATCGCCGAATGGCAACGCGAAAATGGGTTGTTCGTCCAGAAGATGTCGTCAAGATAACAGGGAAAACTTCGTTCCGAAGCATTCCCCACTTTTATCCGCGGCAGCGGGCTTTTTTCCTGCAAAAAGTTAACCGCAGCATTTTACCTTTAAATGAAAACGACCGGAACCGCAAGCGGAACCGGCCGTTCCCTGGTTATGTCCGGTCGCGGCTGTCAGCGGCGGGCGACGTCGGACGCGGATTTCTCGGTTCACGGACCGGAAAGCCCCAGAAATCCCGGGCTTCCGGGCGACGTTCAGGTTTCGGAGTCGGCTGCGGCGTCGGACGATCCTGATGAATGACGACTTCGTCCGCCTTGATGATCAGCTTATCAACATGAATAATTTTCGCTTCTTTATTGTTTTTCTCCGGCATATGAATCCCCTCCTGGGTTGTTTTCCCGAATACTATATGCAGCGGGCTCCCACTTCGTATAGTCGATGGCCCAGTAGGGATAATGGCGGAAAACGGCCGCCGGCAGCTACAGCCTGCCCGCGGCCGAATCATCAGATACTGACAATGTTGAAACCGGCATCGACATGAATGGTTTCGCCGGTGATGTTTCTGGAAAGGTCGCTGAAAAGGAACAAGGCTGTATTCCCGACATCTTCGGGACTTATCGACCGATGCAGCGGCGCCTTCTCTTCAATCAGGTCCCGAACGCTATTAAAATCGGAGATACCCTTCGCGGACAAGGTACGGACCGGACCGGCCGAGATTGCATTGACACGAATGTTCGCTTTGCCGAGATCGTTGGCCAGATATTTGACACTTGCATCGAGACTGGCCTTCGCCACGCCCATCACATTATAATTGCGAACCACACGTTCGCCGCCGAGATAGGTCATCGTCACGACACTGCCACCGCCCGGCATCAAGTTCTTGGCCTCCTTCAGCACCGCGGTCAGCGAGTAGGCGCTGACATTCTGTGCCAGCAGGAAACCGTCGCGCGTCGTATTCATATAATCCCCTTTAAGTTCTTCTTTTCTCGCAAAAGCGATACAATGAGCAATGCCGTCGATTTTACCGGCATCCTTGCCAATTTGGGCAAATGTCCCGGCGATTTCTGCATCGCTCGTGACGTCACAGGGATAGAACAGGCTTTCCTTTCCGTTCAGCGTTGCCGCTAACTTTTCCACCGATTCACGAAAGCGTTCATTATTATACGTAAAAATCAATCGTGCGCCGGCTTTATCGAGCGCCTGCGCAATACCCCAGGCGATGCTCCGCCTGTTAGCTACCCCCATCACCACATAAGTACGTCCTGCCAGTGTCAGATCCATATCATGGCCCCCTGATTAAAAATAAATCGTTGACGACTTCCGAATACATTCCGGAGCCTGGCTTTCCGAGCGGTCGGAATCACGCAAAAGACGCATCGTGCAGCTATGGACCGCTGCGCGCGTCATTCACCGACTAAGACCACCCGGACAGCTTGTCCAAGTCAGTTATCCTCGCCGTTAACCGCTTATTTACCTCTTTTCATTATAGCAAAAGTTTTCGCTCCCGGGGCAAATACTCTCGTCGGTCACAGACCTGCGCACCTGCAATATGATCGATATCCCGCTTTGCGCTCTGGATCGATTTTTCATTCTATCCGAACAAACAGCAGGGCGACGGCGAATAATTTATAATGACTGTGCGGCGGCTGTTTCTTTTTCCGCCGCTTTAGGCTATGATTATGGCTAGTATGGGAGCGCGTCCGGTCCACCGACGAATCTATGGAAAAGGAACGTCGTTATGGAAAGAGATTCACTGTCAAAAATCGACTATACACTGTTTTTTATCATTTTTCTGTTTGCCTGCATCAGCTGTATCGGCCTTTACTATGTCCCTTATTCGACAGGGAGCGCGACGCATTTCATTAAGTTGCAATTGGTGTGGTACGGCGTCAGCACGATCATCATGATCCTGGTGATGCTGTTCGGATATGATCGGCTCAAGCGGCTGCACTGGATTTTATACGGCATCGGCATATTCATGCTGCTCGGCCTGCTGCTGGGCAAAGCGGGTCTGCCGATACCGCTGGTTCTGCAGAAAAACGGAGCCTGGAGTTGGTACAAAATTCCCGGAGGAAACCTGCAGCCGTCGGAATTCATGAAAGTGTTTCTGATTATTTCGCTGGCGGCCATCATTGACCGGCATAACGAATTGTATCCGCTTCGCGGAAGTCGCGAAGACTTTCTTCTGCTCGGAAAGATTGCGCTGGTCTCGCTGCCGCCGTTCGCGCTCGTCTTCGAACAGCCGGATCTGGGGACCGCACTCGTATTGTTCAGCATTATTTTTGCGATGACATTGGTGAGCGGAATCAATTGGAAGTTGATTACCGGATTGCTGCTGACCGTCATAAGCGGGTTGACTTTCTTCGTCGTCAGTTGGTTTAAATTTCCCGTCTTGATTAATCTGATACTCAAATCACATCAGCAAGAGCGTTTTCTTGCTTGGCAATCGCCTTATCAGTATAAAAACGAGGAAGGCTTTCAACTGATCCAGTCCCTTAATTCGATCGGATCCGGACAGTTTTTCAGTCATACATTTCATTCGAGCGGTTCTTTCCCGGAGGCATACGCGGATTTTATCTTTTCCGTCATCGGCGGCACATTCGGTTTTGTTGGCGCCGTGACCGTTATTTTACTGTTTTTTCTGCTGATCTCCAGGATTATCAAGATCGCCGTCGATACGCATGATCCATTCGGGACTTATATTTGTACGGGCATTGTCGGCATGATCATGTTTCAGGTTTTTGAAAACATTGGCATGACCATTCAAGTGATGCCAATCACCGGCATTACGTTGCCGTTTCTCAGTTACGGCGGCAGTTCCCTGTTGTGTAGTATGATCAGCATCGGTCTGGTTCAAAGCATACGGATGGAGACGCAGAAGTTGATGTTTTCGTAGCCTGCAGCAGCGGCAAATAGCCCGGCCCACTGATAAAGCCGAGCCCCTGGCGCAGGGCAGCGCCTTAGCTCTCCGATACGATGTTGTTAAAAATCTTTTATATTTTCACGTACAGTATAGTAATAGCTTTAATCTGCCTGCTAGCTCATCATAATCGGCGTGTGAAATTTAAGAATAGCATTTAAGCCTGCTCCCGGCGGTGCAGAGAAGCAGGCTTTTTAGTATACAAGCGACGCCTTTTTCTGTCCCGCTCAGTCAAAATGGACGCGGTGACGCAGTTGGGGAAATTCGGCCCGGACGGCCGCAACTTTAGCTAGATCGATCTCGGCTGTCAAAACGGTGGCCGCCTCACCGGCCGAAGCCAGCACTGTTCCCCACGGATCGACGACTCGGCTGTGACCGCCGAGCAGTACCCCTTGCGTTCGGCCGGAACTGTTGCAAGATAGCAGATAGCATTGATTCTCCAGTGCCCGTGCCTGATTCAGCAACTTCCAATGGTCTAAGCGGCGCAGCGGCCAAGCCGACGTAACAAGAAAAATCGTTGCCCCTCGATCCAATTCCTTTCGGTATAACTCGGGAAACCGCAGATCATAGCATGTAGACAAACCCACTTTCCCGAAGTCGGTCGGAACAACCACGGAACGCGTTCCTCCCGAAAGCAGGTCGCCCTCTGCGGAACCATAACGGAACAGATGAATCTTGCGATACGAACCGGTTAACTTCCCGTTTCGATCCAGCAGAACGCTTGTGTTAAAAAAGTGTTCTCCTTTACTCTCGATAAAACTGCCGGCAAACAGGTTGGCATGTAATTCCTTTGCTTTCTGCGCGTAATGCCGGACAAAAAAGCCATCCATCGGTTCCGCTTCATCGATATAATGATCGAATGAAAAATAACCCGTCGCCCATATTTCCGGAAGCAGAATCAAATCATAACCGCTCAATCCGGATAAAATGGCGTCCACACGATTCATCCGTTCCTGTTTCGTTTCCCGATCATCGATTTCGAGTTGAATGGATGCAAGTTTCATGTGGGAACCTCCCCGGCCGCGGGCCATAGATCGTTGTCTCGATAGGCGACATCGCGCCCCATTACGCTAATTATAATCGTTTTTTCCGCAACTTTACAAAACGAACGATAAAAACAGGATTCGGATCCGTTGCCGATCATCCCTTTTCCGAGTTTGTATTAAAATTAACCTTTTTCGGCTCATTTTATGATCAGCAGCAAAAAAATACCCCCAATTGAGCAGCGAATAGGGGCATGCGAAAAAGCAATAGCAATCAATAACAACAGTGTAAAGGGATGAAGCAAACATAAGTTACCCTGCTGTATTCTGATAATGGAATGGCCGCAAGGTTGTCGACTTTTTGATCAGTTGCTTTCATCCCTAAATTGTTCGCTGTCATTTTGATTCTAAAATCATTAAAGCCCTCTGAAGCCGGATCCATTTGTCCTGCTTCAGGGGGCCGTCTCTTTTTTTCATATCGCATCAAGGATAGGCTTTCGCCGCAACAAACTTGCGAAGTCATCCGGACAGCAGGCGTGCAGCCGCATCGGCGCATCGGTAAACGGATGAATAAAGTTCAGCTCAAAGCTGTGTAACGCCTGGCGCCCGATTCGGGCCGTCGATCCTCCGTACAGCTCGTCACCAAGCAATGGATGGCCGATCGACGCAAAGTGCACACGAATCTGATGAGTGCGACCGGTTTGCAAACGGATCACGATCAGTGTCGCATCGGCGAAGTGATCGAGCACCCGATAAGATGTCAGCGCTCGTTTGCCAGTCTGCCAATCAACGCAGCGCTCGATAATACTTCCCGCACGGCGGCCGATCGGCGCATCAATGACACCCTCCCGATCATCCAGGCGGCCGCCGACAACGGCCAGGTAACGCCGCTGCAACTCTCTGCGTTTCTGCATCTTAAAAAAGCGCTCGTGGCTGAAGCGGTTCTTGGCAACGAGCAGCAGGCCGGAGGTGTTCCGGTCCAGCCGGTTAACAATATGTACAGTAGAGGCCAGGTGCTTCGACTCGAAGTAGGCAAGTACCCCGTTAGCCAGCGTACCGGACGGATAACGGGCTGTCTCTTATACACATCTCCGAGCCCACGAGACCCTACGACATCTCGTATGCC
>UQRJ01000061.1 GCA_900543345.1 uncultured Sporolactobacillus sp.
TTGTTGACCTCATTGTAGCACGCGATTAATCAGAATTTCTAATGCGTTTGCCCTGGCAGCGGCGCATCAGAGATGACCGGCGAGCTTATTGGCGAAGGCTTCGAGAAATTGCTGATCGTCGTCGGAAAAACGATCGGTTACCGGGCTGTCGATATCAAGCACGCCGATCAAGCGGTCGCCGACGAGTAGCGGCGTGACAATTTCTGATCGGGAAGCTTCATCGCAGGCAATGTGTCCGGGAAAAGTTCGGACGTCGGAAACGCGGACGGTTGTCCTGCGTGCTGCCGCTGCGCCGCATACGCCTTTCCCGATCGGGATACGTACGCATGCCGGTTTGCCTTGGAATGGACCCAGTACCAGCTCGCCTTTTTTCAGCAGATAGAATCCGGCCCAGTTGATGCGATCCAGACACTGTGCGAGCCATGCCGAAGCGTTCGCCAGATTGGCAATACGGTCCGTTTCGCCGCAGATCAGCGATTCAAGAATGTGAAGATCGGTCTGATAATCGGATTTCATCGTCTCACCTGTTTTCTGCTTGATTTGAAATTACCCCTCATTGTAACAAAATCGATTGGTTACGTCGAAAGATCCGGAATACCGTCGAACGATTACTGAAGGAGAACGACGATTCAGCGCGAATGTATCATAATAGGGAAAATGTTTTTCCAATTGCTCATGCCGAGGGATACTATTATTGAAAAGGTGGAATTCGCCGTGCCCGCAAAAAGTGCGCATTCGATTCATTCCGGTTCGTCAAAAGCCGCGGTTGTTCACGCGGCACTGAAATTATTTAATATGTCCGGTTATGACGGAACGTCTGTGCGGTCAATTGCTGCGGAGGCCGGTGTCAACGTAGCACTTGTTTCCTATTATTTCGGCGGCAAACAGGGCCTGCTCGAATATCTCATGTCGGCATTTTTTGAGGGCTACTTGCGGGAGATGGAGACGGCCGTCGTCAATCATGATCTCAAGGATGATGCAGCTTCGGTTCGATTGGTTGCCATTGCCGACCGACTGATCCGCTATCAACAAAATTATTTTTATCTGTCTTGCTTTGCCCATCGCGAGATGACACTCGACAATCAGCTTGTCCGCGAGTTGATGTCGACTTATTTAATGAAAGAAAAGTACTTGCTCGGCACATTGCTGGAGACCATCGTGCCGAACGCTAAAACCGACCCGCTCGGCCTTTCATTTGCCGTTCTGCAGTATCATGAGATGATTGTACTCCCCTTTACGCAGCCCCAATTTCTCCGCCACGTGTTCTTCTTGCGGCCGGAAAGCCGTGATTTCCGGCGCGCCTATCTGAAACAGATCGCCGGTTGGGCGTCCCGTTTCGATCGCCGTACGGCAACTCCGCCCATTTGATCCACGTTGTTTCGTTGCATCCACCCGTCGGCGGCGATCAACGTTTTTTAAAAATTTAATCGACATTTTTATCTTAAAACCCCTGATTTTTGATACAATAAATAGTATCTGATGTTTGCTGTTTCATGAATGGGGGAAGTTCCGAATGCTTTATTTCTTAATCGGTCTGTTATTGCTGATCATTCTCGTTGTGACGTACGGAACGTGGATGAGAAGAAAAATATACGGGGCAATCGATCGGGCAGAAACGAGGCGAGTCGAACTTCTGAACCGACCGGTTGCGGCGGAAATCAGCAAAGTCAAGCAGTTGAAAATGGCCGGAGATACCGAGAAAAAGTTTGAAAAATGGCGGAAGGAATGGGATGCCATTGTGACATCCCGTTTGCCGACGGTTGAGAAGCAGCTGTTTGAGGCAGAGGGCCTCGTCGATAAGTATCATTTTAAAAAAGCCGGGAAACAGACGACACTGCTTCAAAAACAAATGGACGATATCGAGCAGACAATCGGGAAGATCCTGACCGAACTCAATTCGGTTGTCGAAAGCGAGAGCAAAAACCGGGAGGATATCGTTCCGATCAAAGAGGCATATCACCAAATCAAGAAGTTGATGATAACGAGAAGAAGCCAGTTCCGTCAGGCACTTCCCCTCCTTGAATCTTCAGTGAAAAAAATTGATGAACAATATAAAAAGTACGGCGATGAAACGGAAAACGGCAATTATATTGAGGCGCGCAATTTACTGCTCGGAGTGAAAACGGCGGTAGATCGGGTTCATGCTCAAATCGATCGAGTGCCTCTGCTCTACGAGGACCTGAGAAAAAATATCCCCGAACAAGTCAAAGAGCTGAAACAGGGCAGCGGAGAAATGAGGACGCAGGGCTATTCGCTTGATCATTTGCAGATCGACGAGCAGCTTGAGAACATTGAGAAACAAATGCAGGTGCTGGATGAAGCAACGGGCCGCTTGGAGCTGGATCAGGTCGATGAGGGATTGAAGGGAATCCACGACCAGTTGGACTGGCTGTACACGCAGTTGGATAAGGAAGTCACAAGCCGTGAACAGATCCGCAAAGTCGCTCCGGAAGTGGAGGCCGAGCTGGACAAGGTCGGCCGACAAATCGCGTCGCTTGCGGCAGAAACCAATACAATCAAGGAAAGTTACCATATTGATGAGGAAGATCTGAAAATGCAGCTTGAAATCGGCCGGACGTATAAAAAACTGGAAAACAGTTATAATGAGGCCGGCGATCTACTGACGAGCCATAACGGCGCCTTCAGCATTGTTCTGGACCGACTGAAGCAAATCCGGACGGATATCGAGAGCGTGGAGTCATTGGCATTGGATTTTGCGAAGAAAATAAAGACGCTGCGTAAGGACGAAATGGCGGCGCGCAAGACAATTGTTCAGATTCGGCATTCGCTTTTTGAGACGAGTCGGATGATCCGCCAGAGCAATATTCCCGGCGTACCCGGTACGTTTAATTCGGCATTGGACACGGCGAAGGAGCATCTGCAATTTGTCAGCAGCAAACTGGAGGCCAAGCCACTCAATATAGACGATGTCCATCAGGCGTTGAAAGAAGCCGAAAATGATGCGAATGAAATGCGCAAGCAAGCGAAAGCGCTGGTCGATACGGCTGCTCTCGCCGAGGAAATGATCCGTTACGGCAACCGTTACCGAAGCGATTCGGAGGAAATTGACCGGGAACTCGATCATGCAGAACAATTGTTCAGAAACTACGATTATCGGGCGGCGGCAGAAGCCGCTGTCCGGGCGATTGAAATAAAAGAACCGAAAATCATGAAAAGGATGGATCTATATCAGGAGCATCAGGCTTGATTATTCGACATTTTTACCTAATACATGTTAAAATGCGCCGTAACAGAGAAAATAGTTCATGACGGAAAGGGGCAGTATCCATTCATGATTTATTTGGATAACAGTGCGACGACGAAACCTTATCGCGAGGCGATGGAGACATATCTGCAGGTTTCCGAGCAGTTTTTTGCCAATCCGTCGTCGATCCATTCACTTGGAGGAAAGAGCGAAGCGTTGCTGAAGCGGTCGCGGGAGCAGGCGGCGGCGCTGCTCAATATTGGGGACGATGAAATTGTCTTTACCTCCGGCGGTACCGAAGGGAATAATCTGGCAATCAAAGGCGCGGCGTTGGCTTATCGCAATCGCGGGCGTCATCTGATTACAACGGCGGTTGAACATGCGTCGAGTCTGAATGCGTTTCGACAGTTAGAGAAGCTGGGCTTCGAAGTGACCTATCTTCCTGTCGACCGTGATTGCCGGGTCTCATTTGCCGATTTTAAAAAAGCTTATCGCAAAGATACGATCCTTGTTTCCATCATGCACGTGAACAATGAAGTCGGGACCGTGCAGCCGGTTCGGGAAATTGGCGAATTTCTGAAAACGAAACCGACAACTGTTTTTCATGTCGACCATGTTCAAGGATTTGCGAAAATTCCTCTGCATTTGCATGAGGAAGGCATTGATCTATGCACGATATCGGGTCATAAGTTTCATGGGCCGGAGGGAACAGGCCTCTTATATGTCCGCCGCGGCACGCAACTTGAACCGCTTCTTTCCGGAGGCGGCCAGGAACAGGGACGTCGGTCGGGTACGGAAAATTTACCCGGCATCTGCGGGATGGTCCGCGCGCTGCGGATGACGAAAGAACGCGAAGCGGAGGGCATCCGCCATCTGGCTGGGCTGTGGGAACAGCTGCGGGAGGGCCTGGAGACGATCGACAATGCGGTGATCCATACGCCGGAGCACGGCGCGGCGCCGCACATTGTCAATGTGTCGCTGACAGGCGTCCGCTCCGAGGTGCTCGTTCACGCACTGGAGCAGCGCGACATTTATGTTTCAACTAAATCCGCTTGCTCCTCGCGTGATAACGGTGCCAGCCGGATACTGCTGGCGATGGGCGTTCCTGAGGATGAAGCGCGGCAGGCGATACGTATCAGTCTCGCTTATGAGAACTCGAAAGCAGAAATCGGCGTGTTTCTTGCTACACTTGGTGAGTTAGATCGGCGGTTGAAAATGGCAATGAGGTGAAGCGATTGATTTACGATTATTTGGTGGTCCGATTCGGAGAAATTGCTCTGAAAGGAAAAAACAAGAAGAGTTTTGTCATAAAATTGGAAAATGATATCCGCCATAAATTAAGCCGGTTTTCCCGGCTGGAAATTCGTCGCCATTTTGACGATATCGAAATCCGGCTAAACGGCGACGATCAGGATCAAGTGCTTTCCGTGTTGCGGCGGATTTTCGGCATTCAGAACATTTCCCCCGCGATTAAAGTCGAAAATACGGTAGATGCGATGTGCGAGGGTGCGCTGCGAATCGTCAATGAAGAGAATGGCATCCGTACGTTTAAAATTGAGGCGAGGCGGAAAAACAAGCAGTTTTCCGTCCATAGCGACGAATTGAATCGGCGGCTCGGCGCTTCTGTCTTGAAAAATTGTCCGGAGGTCCGAGTGGATGTTCACCATCCGGATTTGACACTGCGTGTGGAAGTTGGTTACCGTGAAACGCGAATCTACGGTCATGAATACGACGGGGCGGGTGGGCTCCCCGTAGGCAGCAGCGGTAAGGTATTGCTGCTGCTCTCCGGCGGTATCGATAGTCCGGTCGCCGGCTATCTGCTGGCGCGGCGCGGCGCGACAATTGAGGCGATTCATTTTCAGAGTCCGCCGTATACGAGCGATCGCGCGAAGCAAAAAGTCGTTGATCTTTCGCGACGCCTTCAGTCATTCGGCGGAACGGTCCGCCTTCATCTGGTACCGTTCACGAAAACACAGCTGGCAATCCGCGATGCCGTCCCCGAAGATTATCGGATTACAATCATGCGCCGAATGATGTTCCGTATTGCCGAAAAACAAGCGGCGGCAACCGGATCGCTTGCTTTGGCAACCGGTGAAAGTCTCGGTCAGGTGGCAAGCCAGACATTGGAGAGCATGAACACCATTAACAGCGTTACTAATCTCCCGGTGCTGCGTCCGCTGGTTACCATGGATAAACTGGAGATCGCGCGGCTTGCCAAGTCAATTGATACGTATGATATTTCAATTCGTCCGTATGAGGATTGTTGCACGATTTTTCTGCCGCGGGCGCCGCGGACCCGGCCGGATCCGATTCATGCCGGACGCTTTGAGCGGGCATTGCCGGTTGATAAACTGGTTGAAGATGCCGCTCATCACATTGAGACGCTGACGTTCGACGGCAGTCAGGAAGATATCTTCAGCAATTTGCTTTAAAGATATGGCATTGATTTGAAATAATTACCATGAACTCACCTGTATGTGATGATTTGTGCCTGCACATGATAATGGCACAAGGAGGTGAGAAACATGGCTGAAAATAATCAGATTCTGGTTCCGGGCGCCGAGCAGGCACTTGAACAGATGAAGACGGAAATTGCCAGCGAATTCGGCGTACACCTCGGCCCGGATACGACTTCGCGCGCCAATGGTTCTGTTGGTGGTGAAATCACTAAGCGTCTCGTGGCAACCGCGCTCAGCGGCAAGTTTTAATAAGTAAACAACGTTTTTTCAGGGAGACGGCTTCGGCCGTCTCTTTTTCATGATTTGTGCCGGCATGCGTTCAGTGCCGCCAGTTCGTCTTAAATGATTCTGAACGCAGAATTAACTGGGGTGAGCGCGGAATTAGCTGGGGTGAGCGCGGAATTACTTAGAGTGAGCGCGGAATTAGCTGGGGTGAGCGCGGAATTAGTTGGGACGAGCGCGGAATTACTTAGGGCGAGCGCGGAGTTAACTGGGGTGAGCGCGGAATTAGTTGGGGTGAGCGCGGAATTACTTAGGGCGAGCGCGGGATTAGTTGGGACGAGCGCGGAATTAACTGGGGTGAGCGCGGAATTAACTGGGGTGAGCGCGGAATTAGTTGGGGTGAGCGCGGAATTAGTTGGGGTGAGCGCGGAATTAATTAGGGTGAGCGCGGAATTACTTAGAGTGAGCGCGGAATTAACTGGAGTGAGCGCGGAATTAATTCTGCTCATTCGAAAAAAAGATGTCGACGTTCCTTCCCGCGGAAAGCGTGCGGCGGACATAATGGCAGCGGTAAAAACAGGAGAAACTTACCGCTATTTCATCAAGACCTAAGTGCGGATTGTCTTTGCGGCATCTTCCTCTTTTATATTGACAGACCGACCTCGATCAACTAAAATACACATTAAATGCTTTAACATACTAGTGAACTAAATCGTTCCGCCGGATGACAAAATAGAGAAATAGCTGCGAAGAAGGAGAAACCTCGTGATGACACAACCCTATATGTTTGAGAAACCGCTCGGGCTGCGCGATACATTGCCGGAATCCGAGCGGGCGATCGCCGGACTCGAGGCTTTGTTTAGAGACGAACTACTGCGCTGGGGATATGATTTTCTGAAAACGCCGGCATTGGAGTATGCTGAAACCGTCGGCCGGGCATCGGCGATCGCCGATACCCGCCTGTTCAAATTTCTTGATGTTGAGGGTCGCCCGGTCGTTCTTAGACCTGACATGACGACGCCGATTGCCAGGGTCGTCGCCTCGAGCCTGCGCAATCAGACGCCGCCTCTTCGCCTCTGCTATACTGCCGCGCTGTATCGCAGTCAGCAGAAGGAAGGCGGACATCCGAGTGAATTCGAACAGACCGGCGCCGAATTGATCGGCGATGCTTCCGCCGATGCCGATGCTGAAGTCATCTCGCTGATGTTGACGTTGTTAAAAAAGGCAGGCCTGCCTTCCGTGCGACTGGCGCTCGGCCATGTGGGCTTTGTCGATGCTTTTTTTAACGATTGTACTCATGATTCGTCGGCGGTTACTTGGCTGCACCATCTGTTGTTCAATAAAGACGACGTCGGTTTTCATGAATACGTGAATACGCTCAATCTGACACCGGCGTGTCGTGAAAAGTTGCATTCATTCGTCGCTTCCCGGCGTTTGGACAATAAGCGGACGATGGCTTACATACGATCGCTCGCCATCGATGGATCGGCTGCCGTCCGCGACTGTTTCCATAAAATAGCTGCACTGTTTGATTTGATGAAAGCCGACCGGATCGATAGCTGCATTGATCTGGATATTACGCTGATGCCGCATCTGAGCTATTATACGGGAGCCGTTTTTCAGGGATTCGGCGGCGAACTCGGTTTTCCAATCGCCAGCGGCGGTCGCTATGACGATCTGCTTGACAAGTTCAATCGCCCCTCTCCGGCAACGGGATTCGGCATTCGGCTCGACCGAGTGATGAGCGCTTCGACAAGCGGCGGACGAAGCGTCAAGCCGCATAAAACGGCAGTGATTTATGATCGTGAACATGCGGCAAAGGCGAAACACTTCGCGGAGGAAAAGCGCGGGGAAGGGCGTCCCGTCGTGCTGCAACACGTGGGCGGCATTGAAGATCTGCAGGCATTTACGGAGCGGTTCGAACATGTGAAAACGTTTTTGAATGTGGAGAGGCGGGAGATCGACCATGACTGATTCGCTGATTACGGTGGCTATGCCGAAAGGCCGGATTTTCGGCGATGCCTGCCGGTTGCTCAGACGGGCGGGGTTTGCCTTGCCCGAGACATTTGAGACGACGCGCAAACTGATTCTGACACTGAAAGACGAACCGTTTCGTTTCATTCTTGCTAAACCGGTCGACGTGCCGACATATGTCGAATATGGAGCAGTCGATCTTGGCATTGCCGGTAAAGATGTTCTCCTGGAGAGCGGACGCGATGTCTACGAGATGGTCGACCTGGGCATCAGCAAGTGCCATATGGCGGTCGCCGGCTTGCCCGCTCACAAAAGTCGCAATCCTTATTGGCGTATTGCGACGAAGTATCCGCGGATTGCTTCCGAATATTTCCGCAGGCGCGGCGAACAGGTGGATCTGATCGCCCTAAATGGCTCAATCGAACTGGCGCCGATGGTTGGGCTTTCCGACGCGATCGTCGATATCGTAGCGACCGGCCGGACCTTGAAGGAAAACGGACTGGTTGAATACGATCGGCTGATGGACATCAGTTCCCGGCTGATTGTTAATCCGGTCAGTTATCGACTGAAGAAAAAAGTGATCGATCGGATTGTTGAGAAAATTATTCAGGCTACGGAGGGGACAAGAATTGGAATGGATTAAAGACAGGGATCTCAGTTTCCTGAAAAGCAGAAAGGCTGAGGCGAAGCAGGAAGCGGCGCGCTCGGTTCGGGAGATCGTTCGCAAAGTAAAAGAGGAAGGCGATCGCGCCGTTCTCGATTATACAAAAAAGTTCGACGGGATCGAATTGGCAGATCTGCGCGTCGCACCCGGTGACGTCGAAACAGCGGCGTTGCGCGTCCCCGCTAAGGTCCAGGAGGCGATTGCTCTGGCGGCTCGCAATATCCGCGCTTTTCATCAAAAACAGCTGCCCGAATCATGGACGGAAACAGTAGCGGACGGCGTTGTGCTCGGACAGAAGGTGACACCCCTGGATTCGGTCGGCGTCTATGTCCCCGGCGGTACGGCCAGTTATCCGTCATCCGTGCTGATGGGTACAATTCCGGCACTAGTTGCCGGCGTTCGGCGGGTCGTGCTCGTTTCGCCGCCGCAGAAGAACGGTATGGTCTCGGACGGCATTCTCTGCGCCGCCCGGGAAGTCGGCGTGCAGGAAATCTACCGGGCCGGCGGTGCTCAGGCAATCGCCGCGTTGGCCTACGGAACGGAGACGATCCATCCTGTCGATAAAATTGTCGGACCCGGCAATATCTATGTCATGCTGGCTAAAAAAGAAGTATTTGGCGACGTCGCGATCGACAGTTTGGCCGGGCCGAGCGAGATCGCCGTCATCGCAGACGCGTCGGCGAATCCGGAGTGGGTGGCGGCCGATCTGCTGTCGCAGGCGGAACATGATCGGCTGTCGATGCCCGTGTTGATTACGCCGTCGGAAACATTGGCGAGGAACGTTGACGCGGCAGTCGACCGTCAGCTATCCATCCTGCCGCGGCGCGCCATTGCCGGACCGTCGATTCTGCACGTCGGAAAAATTGTGCTCACCGCCGACCTTAATGCCGCCGCCGAAACGGTTAACGCGATCGCGCCGGAACACCTTGAGCTGGCAGTCGCCGATCCGGAGGCGCTCCTGCCGCGTATTCGTCATGCCGGTGCGATTTTTCTCGGGAAATATAGTTCGGAACCGGTCGGCGACTATCTTGCCGGCCCGAACCACATTATTCCGACAAACGGATCGGCGCGCTATGCCAGCCCGCTTGGGGTCGACAGCTTTATTAAACGTTCGAGCCTGATCCGCTACACAGAACGGGCATTACGTAAAAACGGCGCCGCGATCGCTGCCTTTGCACGTTATGAAGGGCTGGAAGGCCACGCACGGGCGATCGAGCGTCGAACAAAGGAGGCGGCCGTCGATGGACAAGCGAACGGCAACGATTGAACGCAATACATTGGAGACGCAGATTAAATTAAGGCTGGCGATCGATGGGAACGGTTCGTCGGAGCTGAAGACTCCGGTTCCCTTCATGACACACATGTTGACATTGCTTGCCCGGCACGGTTTGTTTCATCTTGAGATTGCTGCCCGCGGCGACGTCGACGTCGACGATCATCATACCACTGAGGACATGGCGATCTGCCTTGGCCAAGCGCTTTATCGGGCGCTCGGTGACAAGAAGGGCATCAATCGTTACGGATACGCCGTCGTACCGATGGATGAAGCACTCTCGGAAGTTGCCGTCGATCTCAGCGGGCGTTCCGCTTTCGTTTTCCACGGCAGTTTTCCGTCACCGAAGGTCGGCACCTTCGATACGGAACTTGTTCCCGAATTTCTCGATAAACTGGCGATCGAGGCACGGATGAATCTGCATGTCGACATCCGTTACGGCAGTAATACACACCATATGATCGAATCGACATTTAAGGCACTGGGTCGTGCGCTTGACGAAGCGACACGCCAAAATCCAAGGATTCAGGGAATCCTGTCGACGAAAGGAACGTTAGGATGATCGGAATAGTCGATTACGGCATGGGCAATCTCTATAGCCTGAGCCGGGCGCTGATCCGGCTCGGCCAACCGTATTTTATCAGTGATCGGCCGGACGATTTGCAACAATCGGCCGGTCTGATCCTGCCGGGGGTCGGTGCGTTTGGCGACGCGATGATGCTGCTTAATGAAAAAAAGTTAACTGCGTTTTTACGCGACTATGCGACCGGCAAACCGTTGCTTGGTATCTGCCTGGGGATGCAGCTGCTTTTCGGCGAAAGCGAAGAAGGCCGGCTGACCGACGGGCTGAGCTTGCTGCCGGGTCGTGTCGTCCGTTTCCTGGGCCGCGATCCAGACGGTAACAGATACAAAGTGCCGCATATGGGCTGGAACACGCTGAATTTTCGCCAGCCGGATTCTCCGCTTATCCGCGGGCTGAAGGAGGATTATGCTTATTTTGTTCATTCCTATTATGCCCGCACGGAAGATCCGTCCGTCCTGATCGCCACGACGAATTACCATGTCCGGATTCCGGCAATTGTCGGGCGCGGCCATGTGTTCGGTACACAGTTTCATCCGGAAAAAAGCGGCCCATTCGGCCAGGCACTGTTAAAAAATTACCTATCCTTCTGCCGCTCGTTCGGGCGCCTTTCGCAAGGAGGCGAAGAACGATGATGACCCTCTATCCGGCTATCGACGTACTCGGCGGGAAATGTGTTCGGCTTTATCGGGGTGATTACGAGCGGTCAACCGTTTATGATGAATCGCCGCTTGATGCCGCACGTTACTTTTATCAGCAAGGTGCCCGGTGGATTCATGTCGTCGATCTCGACGGCGCGCGAGTCGGCCGGCCAGTTAATCGTGATCTCATTGTCCGGATTGCTGCGGAAGTGCCGGTTTCCGTCGAAGTCGGCGGCGGCATTCGGACGATGGAGACGATGAAGGATTATTTGAGCGGCGGCGTCCGCCGGGTCATTCTCGGCAGTGCAGCTATTTCCGATCCGGTGTTTACCCGTTTGGCAATCCACCGTTTTCAAGGCGCAATCGGTATCGGGCTCGATGTCAAGCAGGGCAAAGTTGCCATATCGGGCTGGCGCGACGTGTCAGACATGCGGGCGGAGGAACTGGCCAAGGCACTGATCGCCGAGGGTGCCGATCATTTTATCTATACGGATATTTCGCGTGACGGGGCTCTCGGCGGCGCGAATCGTGCCGGCGCCTTGCGCCTGTCCCGGGCGATCGGCATGCCCCTCGTCATTTCCGGCGGCATTACGGATGTTGCTGAACTCCGCCATTTGGCCGCTTGCCCGGAAATCGGCGGGGCGATCATCGGCAAGGCTCTGTATACGGGTAAAATCAATCTTCGCGATGCGATAAAGGCGGTGGAAACGGATGCTGGCCAAACGAATCATCCCCTGTCTTGACGTGAAGGACGGCAGGGTCTGTCTCTTATACACATCTCCGAGCCCACGAGACCCTAAGACATCTCG
>UQRJ01000062.1 GCA_900543345.1 uncultured Sporolactobacillus sp.
CGAGATGTCTTAGGGTCTCGTGGGCTCGGAGATGTGTATAAGAGACAGTTTCAGCCCTGCTGCTCACCGGCGTAAAGGAATCGGCAAGGATTAACGATATCATGGTCATTATAAAAATAGCCGTTGTATTACTGTTCATCATTGTCGGTGCCTTTTATGTACGGCCGGCGAATTGGAAGCCGTTTATGCCCTATGGGTTCAACGGCGTCATCTCCGGAGCGGCGACGGCCTTTCTTTCATATATCGGTTTTGACGCGGTGTCTTCTGCGTCCGAGGAAGTGCGGAACCCGCAGAAAGATATGCCGATCGGCATTCTGGCATCACTCGGAATTTGTATGGTATTATATGTCGCCGTTTCTGCCGTTCTGACCGGCATGGTGCCTTATCCGAAACTGAACGTCGGCGATCCGGTGGCCTTCGCGCTGCGCGTTGTCGGCCAGAACTGGGTAGCGGGATTTGTATCGCTCGGAGCGATTCTGGGGATTACCACCGTCCTGTTCGTTATGATGTATGGCCAGACACGGCTATTCTTTGCGATCAGTCGTGACGGTCTGCTTCCGAAGGGTATTTCCAAGCTCACGCAGACATCAAGGACGCCGGTTTACTGCATTTTACTGACAGGGATCATGGCCACTGTTTTCTCGGCAGTGGTTCCGCTCAGCGAACTAGCGGAACTGACGAATATCGGTACGTTGTTCGCCTTCATCGTTGTTTCAGCCGGTGTGACGGTTCTTCGTTATACACAGCCGCAGATCGAGCGGAAATTCAAGGTTCCTTTCGTTCCGCTGGTCTCATTTCTGGCCGTTCTCAGTTGCGGCTATTTAATGCTTCATCTTCAGGCACTGACGTGGGAACGATTCGTTGTATGGTTCGCGATCGGCCTGGTCATTTATTCGGCGTACGGCTTCCGCCACAGTGAATTGCGCAAGAGCGTGCGCGAAAAAGCAGCCGTTGACCGCCTCTGATAACTTGTTAATCATTAAAATCATTTTTGGGCTTCCTTACTCAGGAAGCTTTTTTTATGAGCAAAGCCGGCATTTATCCATTATTCCGATGTAAGCAGTTTTACAACCGATGGAATCAATGCCGGTATCTCAATGTTCATGCAAATCGATCCCCCATAAAAATCGGGCAGTCAGTCGATCGACCGTCGGGCTTTTATGCAGGCCGCTGTGCGTTGCGCCGGTACCGCGGACGATGCGCTCCGAGTAGTGGGCGGGGTTGAATAAATAACGGCCGAAAAGAGCGCTCCGCAGCGGCACCATGCCATCGCCTTTTAATGGATGATCGCTCTCAATCAGTCCGGCAATGGCAAGGACGTTTAGTGATGACGGTATCTGCCCGCGCCGCTGATAAAGAATGCTGCGCTGTTTACGCTGACTGAGTGAATAGTTCAGATCGTCTTGCACGCCGTCGATCCAATCGAACGGAGCGGCAATGGCAACATATTTTTCAATGATCGGATAATCATCGCGGCGGCGGATTGTCTCCAGATAGTAAACAAATGATTCACCGCCCATCGAATGGCTGACCACGTTCATCCGCCTAATGCCGTAGGCCTTTTTCAAGGTTCGCATGGCATGGTTCAGCCAGACGGCCTGTTGCGCGATCGATCCCTGATTGTTTTCGAAAATAATCTGGATCAGCGGCCGGCGTGCGCTGCTGAGGCCCGTCACATGCACAACGCCCTGCGGCGTAATACGGACAGTCATTGTTCTTTTCACGCCATGACCTGCAGCGGCCAATCGATTGATCATCGGTCCGAACGTTTGCGTTCCGCCCTTCCAGCCGTGAATAAAAGCTGTCGGAATCGGCCGGACGGGCTGCTTCTCGGCTGTTTTCTGTTGCCCGCCCGAAGCCGGCTGTATCGCTCCCTTGCCGGCCGGTCGCAATAGTAAATAGATCAGGCCGAGAGCGGCCAAAAACGCAATTGTTATCATCAGCCATTTTCGCTTCATACTCAGCACTCCTTCATCGACCACTGCAAGATTTCCAAACAAGCATAACGCATTTTACGGAAACAGCAAACCATCGCCGTGCTATAATGAGAAGCATAGTTTAACAGAAATGGGGCATTTCGTTGAATGAGCGTCAAAAATTGCTTCTCGTTGACGGCATGGCGCTGCTTTTCCGCGCCTTTTACGCCACTGCACCGTTTGGCCGGTACATGGTTAATGAACAAGGCATCGCGACCAACGGCGTGCAAGGTTTTCTTCGCCGGCTGCTGATCGCTGTGCGCGGCCAGCAGCCGACACATGTCGCTGTCTGCTGGGATCCGGGGGAAAAGACGTTCAGACACCGCTTGTATGACGGCTATAAAGCCAATCGTGACGCGCCGCCGGCAGAGATGATTCCGCAATTCGATCTGGCAAAGAACATGACGGCGGCACTGGATATTCCGAATATTTGCGTTTCCGGCTTTGAGGCCGACGACTGCATCGGAACGCTGGCGAAAAGGATACAGAATCTTGCCGATGTCTCGATCGTCACCGGTGATCGCGATTTGCTGCAGCTTCTCGACCGTCATGTTACCGTGCTGATTCTGCGTAACGGCTATGGGAACTACAGCGGTTTTACCAAAGAGCTGTTTGTTCACCGTTACGGGATCACACCGAAGCAGTTTATCGATGTAAAGGCACTAATGGGCGATGCGAGCGACGGTTATCCGGGCGTGCGCGGCATCGGTGAGAAAACGGCATTCAGGCTGATCCGGCGGTACGGCGACCTTGCCGGTATACTGAATCATCTTGATGAACTTGCCAGCGGCTGGAAGAAGAAAATCGCAGCCGATCGGCCGATGCTCGCTTTGTCACGACAGCTGGCCGAGATTTGCTGCGATGTGCCGCTTGAATGGGACATGAAGCGCGCGGCATTTCAAGGTATTCCGGCAACATTTGCCGAGCGGGCCGCGGATTATGGATTGACACTGATTCGTGCCGAACTGCCGCGGATGCAGCGCGAAGTCAGGCCGACCGGTTCGGCCGATTAGCCTATTGCTGGATGGCCTTTGTTTTTCCGCATCGGCCTTGAAACTTTTCTCCTTTGTCGGGTGTCTTTCCCGTTGGACTCATTGCAGCCGATAATTTTTTCATCTCCTAATATTGATCTACAAAATTATTTATTTTCTAAAAATAGCACAGGAATCCGTACGTCTGTTGTCGAATAGTATTGATATAAGATGAATCGACAAGGGCGTGAGGCAATGCGGACGATTGAAGAGGCGCCGCAGCAATATCCCGGCGACGTAGATTTATATTTGTTTCATGAAGGCACATTGCATGAAGGCTATAAGGTGTTCGGCGCACACGATGTGCAGACGGAAAAAGGCAATGGCTACCGATTCACGGTGTGGGCTCCTCGCGCCGAAAACGTGTCGGTTGTCGGCGACTTCAATCATTGGCAAGCGGGAGGAGCTCCCTTGCAGCCGGTCGCCAACTCGGGTGTCTGGTCGGGCTATGTCGCGGGACTCGAAGAAAATGCACGTTATAAATATGCCATCCGCACGGCTTCGGGTTCGCTCATTCTTAAAGCGGATCCGTATGCTTTTTATGCGGAGGTCCGGCCCCGCACGGCTTCCCTGACCCATCGTCTCGGCCATTACGAGTGGCATGACGCGAAGTGGCGGAAACAAAGGGAAAAAACAAACAGTTACGGCCGCCCGCTGGCTATCTACGAATGCCATCTCGGATCGTGGAAGAAAAGGCCGGACAGCGGCCTGCCGACTTACCGCGAACTGGCGGAAGAACTGCCGGCGTATGTCGTCGCCCTCGGGTATACCCATATCGAACTGCTGCCGATCATGGAACATCCGTACGATCGCTCCTGGGGCTATCAGATCACCGGCTTTTTTGCACCGACCAGTCGGTTCGGGACACCGGAGGATTTTATGTATTTTGTCGATACGTGTCATGCCCAAGGTCTCGGCGTCATTCTCGACTGGACGTCGGCGCACTTCTGCCGCGACGCACACGGCTTGGGGAAATTCGACGGGACAGCTGTTTATGAACCGTCCGACCCGGCGCTGGCCGATCGGCCGCAGTGGGGGACCTACACCTTTGATTTCACGAAAAAAGAGGTCGTCAGTTTTCTGATCTCCAATGCACGTTTCTGGTTAGACATCTATCATGTCGACGGCTTTCGCATCGACGCCGTATCCTCGATGATCTATCTCAATCATAATCATGACCGGCCGTTTGAGCTGAAAAATCGTTTCGGCGGCGAGACGAATCTTGAAGCCGTTGATTTTTTAAAAAAGCTGAATGAATCGGTGCGGCAAAGCTTTCCGGGAGCGTTGATGATCGCCGAGGAGGCGACGGATTATCCACTTGTTTCGGCACCGGTCGAAAAAGGGGGGCTCGGCTTCACTTATAAGTGGAACATGGGCTGGGTGCACGATACGCTGCGTTACATGCAGTTACCGCCAGAGGAGCGCGGCAGTCATCACCGGCTCATTACGTTTTCGATGCTCTACGCCTATTCGGAGCATTTTGTGCTCTCGTTTTCCCATGACGAGCTTGTATACGGCAAACGGTCGCTGGTGAATAAAATGCCGGGGGACCGGTGGCGACGCTTCGCCGGACTTCGCGTACTGTACGGTTATTTCATGACGCATCCGGGGAAAAAATTGCTTTTCATGGGCAGTGAATTTGCGCAGCAAGACGAATGGAAAGACCTTGAGCAGCTGGACTGGCCGCTGCTCCATGCCGGTCCGCATGAGGCGTTTTATCGTTTCTGCAAAACAATGAATGCGCTTTATCGCGAAACAATGTGCCTGTGGCGGCTGGACGGACAGCCCGAGGGATTTGAATGGATCGATGCCGATAATGCCGCACAGAGTGTTGTCAGTTTCATCCGCAGAGGCAGAAGAAAGGGAGATTATTGCATTATTATCTGCAATTTCACGCCGAAAGTCTATAAAAATTTTCGCCTCGGCGTACCCGCTCCCGGTCGCTATCTGGAGATGTTAAGCAGCGATGAGACAACGTTCGGCGGTTCGGGACAAACGAACCGCCAGGCGCTTCCGGCCGAAGCGGTGCCGTTTCATCATCGCCCGTGCAGCATCGAAATGACCGTTCCGCCGCTGGGCATATCGATACTGATGAAAGAGACGAAAAAGCGCCGGCAGATACGGCGCGACGTTAGGGTGAAGGAAAAATGAATGTACTAATGGCGGCTTCGGAATGTGCACCGTTCGTTAAAACGGGCGGCCTCGGCGACGTGATCGGTTCGTTGCCTAAAGCGCTGCGGATGGAAAAAATTTCTGCCTGCGTGATGCTGCCGAAATATGAAGATCTGAGTGGGACGGTGACGAAACGCCTAATCTTCCATCGTTCATTTACGGTCACGGTCGGCTGGCGCAAGCAGTATTGCGGGTTACTCTCTCTTGAGGAGGCGGGTGTCCGCTATTATTTTCTCGATAATGAATATTATTTTAAACGACACGGATGTTACGGCTATGAAGATGACGGGGAACGCTTTGCTTTCTTCTGTCGTGCGGTGGTTGAGGCAATGCCGCTGCTCGCTGAACGGCCGGATATCGTGCACTGCCACGACTGGCAGACCGGGCCAATTGCCGCGTTGCTCAAGAGCGATCACTATCGCCGCCAACCGTTTTACCATGCCATCAAAACTGTTTTTACCATTCACAATCTTAAATATCAGGGGATTTTTCCTTATTCCGTGCTGCACGACCTGCTTGGTCTGGACGATGGTTTTTTTACGATCGACGGGCTCTAATTTTACGGAGCGGTTAGTTTTCTTAAGGCTGGATTGGCTTATAGCGATCGCCTGACGACGGTGAGCCGCACCTATGCCGCGGAGGTGCAGACTCCCTATTATGGCGAACGTCTCGATGGTTTTCTGAGACGACGCGGCGCATGGCTGACCGGAATTGTCAACGGCATTGACGACGTGCGTTATAATCCGGCGACGGATGCCCAATTGATCCATTCCTACAGCCGCCCGGACGGCAAAGCGCCGAGCAAGCGCGCCTTACAACGCCGGCTCGGCCTCTCGGAACGTGCGACCATGCCCTTGATTGCGATGGTCACTCGTCTGGCCGAACAAAAGGGCATCGACCTCGTACTTCGCGTGTTTGACGAAATGTTGGCGCTCGACATTCAATTCGTACTGCTCGGAACCGGTGCGGCGCACTATGAGGCGGCATTTCATTCACTGGCTGAGCGTCATCCGGCAAAAGTTGCCGCTTGCCTGCGATTTGACGACGGGCTGGCTAGGCAGATCTACGCGGCGTCGGATCTGTTTCTCATGCCGTCGAAATTCGAACCGTGCGGGATCGGCCAACTGCTTGCCATGCGTTACGGTAGTTTACCGCTCATACGCGAGACCGGCGGATTGAAGGATACGGTTATCGCATGCAATGACTGCACCGACGAGGGCTACGGTTTCAGTTTTACCAATTACAATGCGCATGATATGCTTCACTGTCTGGCGAGGGCCGTTGGTTTTTATCGGAAAAAACCGCTTGTTTGGAAGCGCCTGGTTGAGCGGGCTATGGCACTCGATTTCAGCTGGAAAACGTCCGCCGCTGCCTATATTCGACTCTACCGGTCGCTGCTCGAAGCGGAGCCGGAATAAGTTTCCATTGGCCGGTCATAGGATAGGAATAGATGAGAGGGAGGTGATGGAAAAGGCAACCTCGCTTACCTTTTCCGAAGATTATGAACAATGCCATCATTGCGATGATATTGGCAGGCGGACAGGGATCGCGGCTGGGCAAACTGACCCGGACCATTGCCAAACCCGCCGTTCCGTTCGGGGGAAAATACCGGATCATTGATTTTTCACTGAGCAATTGCGCGAATTCGGGAATTCGTACGGTCGGGGTCGTGACACAATATCAGCCGCTTGAGTTGAATCATCACATCGGCAATGGCTCGCATTGGGGGCTGGGCGGCAGAGAAGGGGAGGTGACGATCCTGCAGCCGCACTCCAGTCTCGACGGCGAGAAATGGTTCGAGGGCACGGCACATGCCGTTTATCAGAATATCGGCTTTATCGACGGACATCGTCCGACTTATCTGCTGGTTCTCTCGGGGGATCACATCTATAAAATGGATTATGCACGTATGCTTGATTTCCATCGGCAAAAGCGGGCGACCGCCACGGTAGCCGTCGTACGCGTGCCGCTTGCGGAGGCATCGCGGTTCGGAATCATGAATACGGATAACACTGACCGCATTATCGAATTCGCGGAAAAACCGGCCGAACCGAAAAACGATCTGGCATCGATGGGCATTTATATTTTTACCTGGTCGGTACTGCGTCGTTACCTGACCGAAAGTCATGCGACTGGCCGTCATATGGAGGACTTCGGAAAAAATGTAATCCCTTCCTTTCTGGCTAATGGTGAAAATGTTTTTGCTTATGCCTTCGACGGTTACTGGAAAGACGTCGGAACGATCGAAAGCCTGTGGGAAGCCAACATGGCGTTTATTAATCCCGAACACGAGCTGAACATCCGCGATCGCGCCTGGCGCGTGTATTCGAAAAATCCGATGGCTCCGCCGCATTATTTGACCGAAGAAGCAAAGATACGAGAGTCGCTGATTGTCGATGGCTGTTATGTCGCCGGCGAGGTCGAACATTCGATTATTTCCCAGAATGTAAAAATCGGCGAAGGAAGCCGCGTCGTCGATTCTGTAATCATGGCGGGCAGTGTGCTGGGAAAAGGTGTCACTGTCGATCATGCGATTGTCGGCGAATACGCTTCGTTTGCCGATCACGCGCAGGTCGTCGGAGACGGGCATATCGAAGTCGTCGGCTATAATGAAATCGTGGGGGGTCCCGGCGATGAGGAAGCATAAGATCTGCGGCATTTTGAATCTGACCGAACCGACGCAGTCGCTGAATCCGTTGGTTCTGTCACGTCCGGTCGCCGCCCTGCCGTTTTGCAGCCGCTACCGGCTGATCGATTTTCCGCTCTCTAATCTGACGGCGGCGGACACCCGAACGATCGGCGTGTTCATTAACGGCAATCTTCGCTCCATTTATGACCACGTTCGCAGCGGTGAGGAGTGGGGCCTAGACAGTTTGAACGGCGGACTGTTCTTTTTTTCGGCGGCTCGCGCAGGGGGAGCAGGCGGCGACATCGATAACTTTTTTAATAATGTCGAATTTATTGAAAAGTCGGGTGCGGATTATGTGGCGATCATGGGAACACGAATGCTCTGCAACATCGACGTGCAGGCGGTTCTGCGCAGTCATATTGAACAGGGGGCACAGATCACGGCCGTGTACAAAACGACGGGGCGGCAGGTCGGCGACAACCGGCGGCTGAACTGTCTGAGCATCGGTGAGGACGGTCATATCCAGAGTATCCGCTCCTGCGCCGGGTGTTCCGGCTGTGAAAAAGCGCTGATCAATATGGATATCTATATATTAAAAGGATCGCTGCTCATACGGCTGATCCGCAATGCAGTGGCCGGAAATGAACATTGTGACCTGAACGATGTATTACATCGGGCAATTATCCGGCTGCCGGCAAGCGGATTTGAGTATACCGGGTACATGAAACCGATCGGATCCATCAAAGATTATTACGACGGTAATATGGAAATGCTGCTGGAGGCAAACCGTACCGCGCTGCTTAGCGGCAGCCAGCCGATTCATACGAAAGTGAAAAATGAGGCACCGACTTATTACGCGCGCAGCTCGGACGTCTGTGATTCGCTGGTGGCAAACGGTTGCTTAATTCGGGGAACCGTCCGCCATTCAGTGGTGTTCCGCAATGTCACCATCGAAAAAAATGCCGTAGTAACCCATTCTGTGATTATGCAGGATAGCTATATCGGCAGCGGCGCGCAACTGGATTTCGTGATTCTTGATAAATGTGTACGAATCGAAGCGAATACGCGGCTCGTCGGGACGGCGGAAAAACCGATCGTCATCGAAAAAAATTCGGTGGTCAGCCGCATTTACGAGCAAGCAGAGCTGGGAGATAACAAGTATAAACAGACCTTATCCTGATCAAAATGCATCAAGCGGTCGGAGACGTCGTCGAGAGGTGATTGAATGGATCTTTCCAAACGCACATTCAAAGAAGATTTCAAACGGATGCTGGCAGAGCTTTATTCAATGGATTTGTCGCAAGCCGGGGCAAGCGAACAGTTTACGGCTCTCGGCACGCTGATTCGTTCATACTGTGCCAAAAATTGGATCAAGACCAATCGCCGCTATGTCAAGAAAAGCAAAAAACAAGTCTATTATTTCTCGATGGAATTTTTGCTCGGACGGATGCTCAGAAGCAACCTGCTGAATTTGAATCTCCTTGAGACGGTGCGCACCGGGCTGAGCGAACTGGGTATTTCGCTCGCCGAATTGTCCGGTGTCGAGGCGGACCCGGGTCTGGGCAACGGCGGGCTCGGACGACTGGCGGCTTGCTTCATCGATTCGTTCGCGACCTGTGGCATTCCTGCCCACGGCAACGGCATCCGTTTTAAATATGGGCTGTTCCGGCAGAAATTTGTGAACGGTTATCAAGTGGAATTGCCCGAAAATTGGCTGCGCAATGGCAATGTCTGGGAAACGAGGCGGCTGAACCGGGCGGTGGTCGTCCGCTTTTACGGGACCGTGTGGCTCGAAGAAACCGGCGGCCGGCTGCAGCCGCATTATGAAGGCGACCGGCGTGTGCTGGCCGTTCCCTACGATACGCCGGTGATCGGTTACCGCAACGATACGGTTAATACGCTGCGGCTATGGTCCGCTGAAATGATGCCGCAGGATGAGAGCGGTGATTACCGCTCCTATATTCGGCAGCGGAATCGGATCGAGCGTATTTCCGAAGTACTTTATCCTGATGATTCCAACTATGAGGGGCGCCTGTTGCGTCTTCAGCAGGAATATTTTTTCGTTTCCGCCGGTGTGCAGAGCATCCTTCGCTCGTACCGTAAACTCGGTCTGCCGATGCATCGCCTGGCCGAAAAGATAGCGATTCATATCAACGATACGCATCCGGCGCTGTGTATTCCGGAAATGATGCGGCTTCTGCTTGACGAGGAGAAAATGGACTGGGAGCATGCGTGGCATCTCACTGTCAATGTGATGAGCTATACGAATCATACCATCATGGCCGAAGCACTGGAGAAATGGCCGGTCGAGATGCTGCAGATGTTGCTGCCAAGAATTTTTCAAATCATTGAGGAGATCGACCGCCGCTATGTTGCCGATATGCGTACGCTCTATGATCGCGGCATTGTCGAGCGGACGCGAGTAATTGAAGGCGGACATGTTAAAATGGCCCACCTCGCCATTATCGGCAGCCACAGTGTGAACGGCGTGGCGCGATTGCATACCGCCATTCTGAAAGAACGAGTACTGCACGATTTTTATGTGCTGTTTCCCTCGCGATTCAATAATAAAACAAACGGGATCAGCCAGCGCCGCTGGCTGATGCTGGCCAACGAACCGCTGCGCGAGCTGATTGGCAGGAAAATCGGCAACGACTGGGAGACCATGCCGACTGAATTAAATATGCTCAAAGCGTTTCGCAACGACCGGGCGACGCTGCATGAGCTGGCGCAGGTCAAACAGCTAAATAAGCGCCGTTTCGCCGACTTTGTCGCCGATCGGATGAACCTGGTCATCAATCCCGAGGCTATTTTCGATGTGCAAATCAAACGGCTCCATGCATATAAGCGGCAACTGCTCAATTTGCTGAATATCATTCGTCTGTATCTGCGGCTGAAAGACAGACCTGATGCCGATCTGCTTCCGCGCGTGTTTATTTTTGGCGCGAAGGCGGCGCCCAGTTACACATACGCCAAGGAAATTATCAAACTGATGAATGCAACGGCTGAACGGATTAACAGCGACCCTTCGATTCACGATAAACTGAAAATCGTGTTTGTTGAAAATTACGGCGTCTCACTGGCCGAACGCATTATTCCTGCTGCCGATGTCAGCGAGCAGATTTCGTTGGCATCGAAAGAGGCGTCCGGGACAAGCAACATGAAACTCATGCTTAACGGCGCCGTCACATTGGCAACACTGGACGGCGCGAATGTCGAAATACGCAGCCGCGTCGGCGATGCGAACATCGTGATCTTCGGGTTGCGGGCAGAGGAAGTATACCGCTATTACCACGACGGGAGTTATCGCAGCGCCGACTGTTACGAAGAAAATCCCATACTGCACCGCGTGCTGGATGCACTGATCGATGGGACAATCCCCGGTGCGGTAACGGAAGGACGCACGATTTTCGATTCACTCGTGAAATATGGCGACGAGTATTTTGTATTGAAAGATTTCGACGCTTACGCAGCGGCGCAGGACGAAATCGATCGACGCTATCGTGATCCGCTAAAATGGCAGCGGATGGCACTGATCAACATTGCCTGCGCCGGTATTTTTTCTTCCGATTACACGGTGCGCCAGTATGCCCGCGAGATATGGGATGTCTGAGCCGGAGACTTAAATCGAAAGGGGGCCGTCTGTTTGGAAAAATATTCCATTTATTTTAACTCCTGGTCGGAGAACTATAAAAAACCATTCGGTGCCGTCCGATCCGGACAGACGGTCGATTTTTCAATCACCGTTCATCTGGACGGAATCCGCAGTGTACAACTGATAATCGGCAAGGACGGCGGCAACGACCGAGCCGTCGCTATGACCAAAGTGGATGACTGGCTGTATCGTTGCATCTATCCATGCGGCGAGAGCGGCCTTTATTTTTACTGTTTCCGCATCCGTTACCGCGATGCGGGCGGCGAGCACCCTGTCTCTTATACACATCTCCGAGCCCACGAGACCCTAAGACA
>UQRJ01000063.1 GCA_900543345.1 uncultured Sporolactobacillus sp.
AGATGTCTTAGGGTCTCGTGGGCTCGGAGATGTGTATAAGAGACAGGGTTTAAACTAAGCTATTTATGATGAAGAGGGGGGGATCAGGAGTTAATAAAATGAGCCGCGTTCATTGTTGTAAACGCTTTTAGTTGCGTTGATGCTAATCACTAAAGATAAAGAGAGCAGCAGTAACCAGTAGTTAATCTAGGAGGATGAAAAATGGATGTCGGCATGATTGGCTTAGGGAAGATGGGCAGTCACTTGGCCTTGAATTTGAAAAGGCACGGACATTGTGTTTATGGTTACGATCTTTCGAAGCAGATGCGAGAAAAGGCGATCAATAAAGGGATCTCAACAGTTGAAAGTATCGCTGAACTGGCGGATAAAATGAAACCGCTATCGCTGATATGGATGATGGTTCCGGCAGGGAAGGCAACAGAATCCGTCTTTTTAAATCTGCTTAAAGTATTAAAACCGGGCGACATCATTATCGATGGAGGAAATGCGAATTTTCATGATTCGATCAGAAGGCATGATCAAGCAAACAGAGCAAAGATCTATTTCCTTGATGTCGGCACTTCAGGAGGCATTTCCGGAGCGAAAGACGGGGCTTGTTTAATGATCGGGGGCGATGAACAGGCGTTTAAGCAAACAGAACCGCTTTTTAAAGATATCGCAGTGAAGGATGGCTACTTGTATACAGGCAAACCGGGAAGCGGTCATTTTCTTAAAATGGTCCATAACGGCATCGAATATAGCATGATGCAAGCAATTGGGGAAGGCTTTCAAATTTTAAAAGAAATTGATTATGATTATGATTTCGCCTCTGTAGCAAAGGTATGGAATAATGGCTCGGTTATCCGTAGTTGGCTGATGGAACTATGCGAAGATGCCTTCCGAAAAGATGCTGATTTAGCACAAATAAAGGGGGTGGTGGAAGCAACCGGAGAGGCTAGGTGGACCGTTAAAACGGCGCTGGATTATGAGATTCCCGTACCCATCATCGCACTTTCATTAATGATGAGAAATCGATCGAAGGAGGAGGATAGTTTTTCCGCCAAAGTGGTAGCAGCGCTAAGAAATGAATTTGGCGGGCATAAAATGGTGAAAGTCCAGGATTAGCCGGCGACCTGTTTTGGAGGGAGATGGCATGATTGTTCCATATTTTTAGAATAATAGAGAGGAAGAAGGAGAGACATTCATGGAAACCCTTACAGTTTGGCAAGCCCTGATCATCGCGATCTGGGTAGCCTTAATCGAGTCTAGAGTGTTAGGTTACGCGACCTTGACCTTACGATTCAGTCCGCTAATGACAGGTCTCGTTTGCGGAATCGTAACTGGTCATGTCGCTGAAGCAATGATTGTGACGGCCGCCATACAATTGATTTACATGGGAGCTGTTGCACCGGGAGGCCCGCTGCCCAGTGAACCGGCGGTAGCGGCTTCAATTGCCGTACCGGTCGCCTTGTTGGGGCATCTGACTCCCGCGGCGGGAGTTGCGATCGCCGTACCGGTTGGATTGCTGGGAAGTTATGCGTATCAATTGCGATTCTTCCTAGATTCATTTGTCACCAGATTAATGGATAAGTATGCGAGAGAAGCGAATGATAAAGGGCTGTTTCTGTCGATAATTGTTATTCCGACCGTTATTGCCTTCTGCTTGTTTGTTCCAATTATATTTATCGCACTGTATTATGGCGCTCCGGTAATTGCTTCATTTGTTAAGGAAATTTCCGGCGGCATCGTCCTGCATGTCCTTAATGTTGTCGGCGGCGGCCTTGCGGCTCTCGGGATTGCGATTATCATGCATGTCATTGGGAAGAAAAGCTTGCTTATCTTCTTCTTCCTGGCATACTTCATGACGGTTTCGTTTGCATCGCTGAAAATTAGTACCGTAACCTATGCCATTTTCGGTGCAATTCTTGCAGGTATGTATGTATTGTTCACTCAAAACAAAGATAGTAAAGAAAATAACAATGCTTGATTGATCCTATGAAGGTAGAGGAGGCATAATATCATGGCAAATGAACCGGAAAAATCAGCATCTGCAAATGTGCAATCCGAAGAAACCCAATCGTCCGGTACTCCCGAAAAACTGACAAAGCGGGATATCATGAAGGCCTGGATAAGATGGTGGTGGGCCAATGAAATACCGCACTCTTTCGATCGAATGGTAGCGCCGTCTTTCTTATTTGGATTAATGCCAATATTAAGGAAATTATATAAAAATAAGAAAGATCTGTCGGACGCTTATCAAAGACATATGCTGTTCTTTAATACTCAGGCGGTTTGGGGCGGCGGGACACTCACCGGTATGGCGGCCTCGATGGAGGAAGCCCGCGCAAAGGCGATAGCGGCGGGAAAAAGAGATGAAGCCGTTACGGGCGATGTCATTAACAACACAAAAGTTGGTTTAATGGGTGCTCTGGCAGGTATCGGTGATGCCATCGACTCCGGTACGGTACAGTATATCTTTATTGCAATCGCTTTAACGTGGGCAAAACAAGGCAGTGCCTGGGGTGCGCTCTTCCCATTTCTTTGTTTCTCTACAGCAACGTTCATTTATGGTTATTACTTTACAAGATTAGGCTATTCGTTAGGACGAAATGCGGTAAAAGAATTACTGGTTGGGAAACGAGTGCAAACCGTTATTAATGCTTTGTCCGTCATGGGTTTGTTTATGATGGGAATTTTAGCCGGCTCCTATGTCAAGGTAAGCAGTGCCTTGCAATTTACATTGTCTGGGAAAAAATTCGTCTTACAAGATATCTTGGACTCGATCTTACCGGGATTACTGCCGCTGCTGACTGTACTGGCAATTTATATCTATTTCGATCGCAAAGGTTTGAAAATTACAAGAGGGATGCTCTACTTAACCGGCGGATTGATCGTTCTCGGAGCATTGCGAATTTTGTAATTGAAAATTAAGGATCAATGGTTGCAAGCTGGTTAGTTGATAATCAGACGATTGACCGGTTTATGGATAGAGGAGGAATGAAAGTGGCGAACCGAGCGATTCTAATCATTACACATGGTGAATTCGGGATTGGATTAATGAAAAGTATTGAAATGATTATGGGCCCGCAGAAAAATGTAAACGCTCTAGGGTTAAAACCGGGGCAATCCGTCGATGACTTGCGGATTCAAGTCAGGGAAGTAGTTGCCCATAATGAAGAGCAAAACTTAGAAACCGTCGTGTTGGTCGATCTATTGGGCGGCAGTCCGTCTAATGTTGCTTTATCACTGCTAAGAGACTATGCGGTTAACATCTTAACAGGCGTAAACATGCCGATGCTGGTCCAGATATTGCAGTTCTATAACACAGAAGAAGATACAGATAAATTAATTGCCGATGTGAAAAAAACGGCTGCGGAGGGTATTCATCTCTTAAATAAAGAATTTCTGAAAAGCTGCTAATTACGAATAAACGAAGGAGGATAACAATGGGAAAAATTAACCTAGCAAGAGTTGACGACAGGCTGATTCACGGTCAGGTGATGACAAAATGGTCGAAAGGGCACGGCACGAATGCGCTGTATGTGGTTGATGATGCAACGGCCGCGGATGAATTTATGAAACAAATCTATTCGAACGTTAATTCGTCGGCCAATTTAAGAGTTGAAGTATACAGCATCTCCGAAGCGATTGATCGTTGGCATAAGGATCAATTTGGTAAAGACAATGTGATTTTGTTATTCAAGTCCATTGAAAGCGCTAAAAGAATCATTGATCAGGGGGATATTCCCATCAAGACATTAAATGTCGGGGGGATTGCGAAAAAACCAGGGACTAAATCAATCATTAATTCTGTGGGCTTATCAACAGAAGATGCGGAGAGACTTAAAGAAATTGCTTCAAAGGACATCGAGATATTCTTCCAGATGGTTCCCGATAGTCGCAGAGTCTCATATGAAAGTGCATTAAAAGCGTTTGATTGATCACTGGTGTTTACAAAATCGATAAATAAGTTTGCGTGGTTAGATCCACTGGGAGGTTTTGGAGAATGACTCATAAAATTGCGATTGTTAATTCAAGTAGTTTCGGGAAAAGATTCCCCGATCAAATGGAACGGCTCGAAAAATTCGGCGAGGTTAAGCGCTTCAAGTTTCCGATTCATATCGACGGTAAAGAATTAGCACAGAAGTTGCAGGGATTCGACATCATTATTGCCAGTGTGACGCCCTTTTTTACCAAAGAATTTTTTGAAGCAAAAGATGAAACGCTGTTGATTTCAAGACACGGGATTGGCTTTAATAATATCGATATTGAAGCAGCCACCGATAAGAATACGATTGTAACTATTATTTCTTCCTTTGTCGAAAGAGACTCGGTTGCTGAGAATGCTGTCACAAACCTGCTGAATGTCATGAGAAAAACGTATCGATCGGCTCAGGCGGCCAGCCAAGGAAGATGGTCGGATCGGGCCCAGTTTGTCGGTAATCAAATCAGTCGTAAAGTGGCCGGAGTCATCGGGTTAGGCAATATTGGCAGTCGCGTGGGAGAAATACTGAAAAACGGATTTGACTGCAAGTTGATTGCCTACGATCCGTTCTTACCGAAAGATCGTTTTAAAGAAAGAGGCGCCGAACCTGTCAGCTTAGATGAACTCCTGCAACAAGCCGATGTCATCTCCTTGAACGCGGCTCTCAGTGACGACACCTATCATTTACTGTCGGATGAACAATTTAATAAGATGAAAAAGGGTGTATATATTACGAATGCGGCCCGCGGTGAACTAATGGATCAAGATGCCGTCCTTCGGGCCTTGGATCGGCATATCGTTGCCGGACTTGCGGTCGATGTCATCGAAAACGAACCGATCGATGAAACCCATCCCTTCTTTAAGTACGACAATGTGCTGGTAACTCCGCATACGTCGGCGTATACGCTTGAATGTTTAAGAGGGATGGATGAAAAAGTCGTATCCGATGTCGAAAATGTCGTCGATGGCAAGCAACCCGATACGGTCGTAAATAGAAAGTTATTTCAGTCGGCGGAGTAAAAACGGGCATTGAACGCTAAAGATTGCTGGGGGGCGATCTTCAAAGATTTGGCACAGCTTCTGCAGATATAATGAAGGCGCTTTAACAAAAGAAAACTATGTAAATATTGCAACTCTTAGTATTTTCCTTATCTTCATAATTATTAGATAGGGGTCCTGTTTAGCATTTTACTAAGGGTTGTTTTTTTAAAGGAGAGGTATTTGTTGCAATTTCCATCGCTGGTCATTTTTGATATGGACGGCCTGATGTTTAACACCGAAAGATTAACCGACACCGCATGGAATCTGGCGGCCGAACATTACGGCTTCTCCATCGATCAATCGATCATTACGCGCTTTACCGGATTAACGGATAGTGATATCGTCAAAAAAATGGCGGAAATTTATGGAGCCGGTTCTCCTGTTCGTCAATGGCGAGAATATGTGTTAAAAATGAAGCAGCAATTAATTGAAAAGAATATGCATCTGCCCTCATTCAAAAAAAAGGGGCTCGACAAGTTACTGGTTTATCTAAAAGCGAATGATGTCCAGACGGCTGTCGCGTCTTCCAGCAAAAAAGCAACCATCGATCGATTTTTAACAGCAACCCATGTGATTGATTTAATTGACTATCGGATTTCAGGCGATGAGGTAACTAACGGTAAGCCGGATCCCGAGATATTTTTAAGGAGTTGCAAGGCGGCCGATAGTCGTAACGATCATGCGCTTGTACTGGAAGATTCGCCGGCAGGTATCCTTGCCGCCAATCGTGCCGGGATTGCCGCTATTTTTATTCCCGATACTATTCCGGAGAATCAAGAGGTGGATCGATTGGCGACAAAAGTCATGCGCGATCTTGAAGATGTTCGCGATTTATTGGAATCTATTCGGCTGCATCACCCTGAAAATCCACGGAAACAATAATATGAGCCGGTAACTAAAATGAAATTCACAGTTGACGATGCTTGGAAGCGATCAATAAGGCGTTTTTCTTGTTCGTCTTTTCCTGCCCTGTGATCGGCCGGCATGGGGCATTGCTTGCTTCGGTGGCCGTTCGACTGCCGATTCTTATTGCTTGAGACGATCCGAATTAAAAAGGTAATAATTGTCCATTTAAATGAATCTATAGTTGAGCCATCTTATGAATCACACCTTCTAGAATGATTGAAGCTCTCTTTATTCTAGCTGGGATCATGAGTTTCGGCTCATTTTTCATGGTTAGAGACGAAAAAAGTGTCGGGGCGGCGAGGCGCGATTCTTAGCGTTTCATTCTCCTTTTTCTATGTAGCATAACTACTTTTTTGTGAATGTTGAATAGTAGATTGAACTGATATAATGATAGAGTTAAATATATCAATTTCTTAAAATCCTTTTTTAGGGGGCCTTATTGATGGAATAGTAGATATCATACATTTGCTTTGTAATCCCTTACATTTTTTTACTTAGAGACACAGAACAAGATCGTTTAACTAATGTCTGATCGGGGAGGATCGCTGTTAATATTTAACCGGTAAATCAAATTAAAGATTTTTGCTTTTTGTGTTTCACGTTAACAAATCCTTTGCTAAAAAGTTGGCTCTTTTTAAGCGGTTAAAACCTACTGCTTTTTTTAAAGAGTTACTATTCTTGCATGCCATCATTATTTGTTAATTTTTGTAATCCGGGAATGAAATCGATGGTAAAATTATCAAGTCTAAAGGAGCAATGAGAAGGCCATGTCTGACGCTAAAAAGAACATCCCCATGCACAAAAAAATAACAGCCGACTTGCTTAAAAAAATACAAACGCAGTATTATAAGGAAAACGAATATATTCCCAAGGAGGTTGATTTGGCAAATTATTATGGCGTGAGTCGGCCGACGATGCGCCGAGCCATTCAATCGCTTGTCAGTGACGGCTATCTGGAAAGAAAAAGAAGAAAGGGCACTTTAGTTAAACGAAAAAAGGTCGATCAAGAATTTACTCATGTGATCGAAAGTTACGACACGAAGATGAGGAAAAAAGGATATACGACGAAAACGCAAGTCTTGAATTTTAAAGTGATCCATCCGAATGCCGAGGTGGCCAAACAACTGCATGTAAAAAAAGAGGAAAATGTCTATAAGCTGATCAGATTGAGATTTTGTGGTAAATATCCCTTTCTGCTTGCGGTGACTTATTTACCGGCAAAATTATTGCCCGATTTTTTGAAAATCGATTTTTCTAGTCAGCGTCTTTATGATGTCCTGGAAAAAAGAGGCTATTCGATAAATTCAATGACTAGAAAATTAGAAGTCATGAAGGCGGATGAAACGACCGCTGCGCTGCTGGACATCGAAATCAATGATCCCGTGTTTTATTTTCATAGTTTGGGCTGTACCAACGATCATGTGCCGATTGAATATACGATTTCAAAGTATAGAGGCGATTTAAATTCGTTTGTATTTAAAATTAATACGGGGCAATGAAGCAGGCCTTCTTCCCATGACTGCTGTTCGCCGGCCGTTGCTTTGACTCTGCCGCAAGTTCAAGATAATGCGTATCGTCAATTAAGTCATATGGCAATCGATGAACAAATGAATAATTAAACAGCAGCATTGAGCAACGTTGAATTATTCTCAGTGCCACTGTGTTTTATGCTATGTTGATGGGAAATCATCCGTGCGGCGGGCATAGCAGGTGCCGCGTTGCGCTGCACCTTGACATTACCCCATAACCATCATTTTATTACTGCTCTTCATACCAACTGTAATGAAAAGATCCCGGCCGATCGACACGTTCATAGGTGTGCGCACCGAAGTAATCCCGTTGTGCCTGCAACAGATTAGCCGGCAAAACTTCCGAACGGTAGGAATCATAATAAGTGATTGCTGCACTCATTCCCGGAACCGGTATGCCCGATTGAATAGCTAGAGAAACAATATCGCGGGCGGATTGCTGATATTTAGCGGAAATTTCCTGGAAGTAGCTGTCTAGCAATAAGTTCTGCAATTTCGGATTTCTGTCGTAAGCGTCGGTGATGTTTTGCAGGAACTGAGCCCGGATGATGCATCCGGCACGCCAAATTTGGGCCAACTCGCCGAACTTCAGGTGCCAATGGTAAGCTTCAGAAGCAAATCGCAACTGCTCAAAACCCTGCGCATAACTCATGATCTTCGAAAAATACAGGGCCTGACGAATCTTTTCAACCAATACGTCACTCTCGGGCAGATCGACTTTGCCGGCCGGTTTAGCTAATACCTTAGAAGCCGCGACCCGTTCTTCCTTCAGCATGGAAATATAGCGTGCATAGACGGCCTCAGTAATGATCGACTGCGGGACTTGAATAGTGAGCGCGTCTTCGGAACTCCACTTGCCGGTTCCTTTATTATTGCCGCGATCAAGAATCGCATCGACAATCGCTTTGTTTTTGTCAGCGCCTAAGTCGTCTTTGCGGGTTAAAATGTCGGCGGTAATTTCGATGAGGTAGCTATTGAGTTCACCCTCATTCCAATCGGCAAATATTTTAGCTTGGTCGTCGACTGAAATGCCGGCAACATTGCGCATGAAATTGTAACTTTCGTCGATCAGTTCTTCATCGCCGTATTCAATGCCATTATGTATCATTTTCACATAATGACCGGAACCGTTTGGACCGATGTAAGCGACGCATGGCTTGTTGTCTTGTGGGGCTTTCGCCGCAATTTGTTCCAGAATCGGTGCGACCAAATCGTAGGCTTCCTTTTGACCGCCGGGCATCAGCGACGGCCCTTTTAAAGCACCCAGCTCGCCGCCGGAAACCCCCATGCCGATAAAGTTAATGCCCGATTTGTCCAGCTGGGCGTTGCGGGCCATCGTGTCGTGGAAATTGGTATTGCCGCCGTCGATCAGTATATCTCCCTTATCCAGCAACGGCAGCAGTTGACTAATGACGGCATCGGTCGGCTTGCCCGCCTTGACCATCAGCACAATCCGCCGCGGTGTTTCCAGTGAATGAACGAAATCTTCAATAGTGTAACTAGGAAGCAATTTTTTGGTGCCGTGGTCCTTTATCACTTGCTCTGTTTTCGCTGCAGTGCGGTTAAAAATGCCGACGGTATAGCCCCGGCTTTCGATGTTCAGGGCCAGGTTCTTTCCCATGACGGCCATGCCGATGACACCGATATTTGCTGTTTGTTTCATTTTAAACCTCCTCTTCAGACTAAAAAAATTATCTTATCTACCTGTTTAAGTGTAGCATCTCTTAAAATTAATGTGAATGCTTTCATTGGCTTAATATCGCCGATGAAGTGCCTTTTTAGTTGCAAATTGATGTATTTTATGTGACTCGTTTTTAAAATAAAATATGTTGCACTAATACAAATTCAGAAAGAAAAAATTTTGAGATCTATATGGATGCGAAGAAATTTCGTGACAACACAAAGCAGCTTAGCACCGGACGATTGGCAAACAATAAAAGAGCGATGACGGAAAAGGAACAGCGGTTGTGATCGAAGCCGCTAAAGACCGATGAGGGTAGGAAAAAGGAGCAAGGCATCTCCCGCACAGAGATGTTTTGCTCCTTTGTTTTCTGCATAGTGATAAAAGCCGTCACTAATTTTGGAATGCGTGACGGCTTCAAGTGGACCCGTTATGGTAAGATCAGCACAATGACCGCTTTACCCATTATTCGCTGCCTGGATTGCTTCGATCACGGCACTGCGGAATCCGTTTTTCTCCAGGGAGGCGATCCCTTTGATGGTTGTCCCGCCCGGTGAAGCGACGGCGTCTTTCAGCGCGGCCGGAATCTCGCCGGATTGCAACGCCAGTGCGGCCGTCCCGAGCAGTGTTTGGGCCGCGATCGCGTAAGACTGCTTCCGCGGCAATCCGAGCAGCACGGCGGCATCGCTCAACGCTTCGATGAACATGTCGATAAACGCCGGACTGCAGCCGGCGACGGTTCCGATCACATCAAGCTGTTCGTCCGTTGTTTCGACGACCCTGCCCAATCTGCCGAGAAAACCGCAGACGACGGATTTTTGTTCCGGATTCACGCTGCTTGCGTAGCTGACGCCGATCAGTCCCTTGCCGACGGCGACAGGAGTATTTGGAATGGCATGGACGATGGGGACGGAATTGCCGAGTAGTTGCCGCATGCCGGCGAGCGACGAGGCAGCGGCAATGGAAAGCACAATTTGCTCTTGTGCGACGACTGTTTTCAGAGATTGAAAAACACCGTCAAGTGCGGCACTGCCGACGGCGACGACAAGGATCCGGCATGATGCCAGATCTTCGTAGTTGCCGGTCAAGGTAAAGTGCAGCTGGTGCTGTAAACGTTCGGCGGTGCCGTGCGTGCCGCCGATAACGATAATTTCTTCTGGGTCAACGCCGCCGGCGATCAACCCTTTGATCATTGCACCGCCCATATTGCCGGCGCCGATAAAACCAATAGCCATGATGCTCATCCTTCCTGTGTGCCGGGATAACGCCCTGTTTCTTCTTATTGTAACTGCAATCGGCTGAAGCGACAAAAATTTTTGCGGAATGGTTCTGGCAGCGCCGGCTTCATTCGGGCATGACTCTTAATGGGTAGCGAACCAACGGATGGCGGCAATCATCTGTAATCGATACTGCTCCCGGGTTGATGGCGATGAGTATCTGGAACTGGCGCCGGAAATGGCATCCGTCCCAATCGTCTTCCATTTGCTATTTCCGGAGGCAGATTTGTGCTTCGCAGATCATTCGGCGTTCATTCAACGATTGCACGGCAGTTAAAGTGAATAACCGTCGACCTGACTGCTGTCGGAGTTATCGCTGCTTTGCCCGGCGCCATGATTGCCATTATCCGAATGGTTGTTTCCATCGGGAAATTGATTTGCGTTGTTATCGGCACCGCCTGGCATCCGGCCGTTATCCGAATCGTTGCCGCTTCCCGGTGTCCCTTGCTGACCGGGGCCTTCATTCGGCGACGTCTGCGAATTGCCGCCGCTTCCGCCGGAAGAATTGAACGGTTGTCCATTTTGCGAGCTGCCGGTTGCATCGGTCGAGCCGACAGCGGCCGGTTGATAGACTTGGAAAAAAGCGAACACGCCGGTTATTAACATAGCCGCGGAAATCGGGATAAACCACTTGATGTATTTTTTTCGCACAGTTGTTCACTCCATTCATTGATCTGAATTTACATTCATCTTAAGTTGTTTTTATTAAAAAAGGCTTAATCATCATGACTATGATGCTTTACAATATAGTCAACGCCGTTTATAATAACAGCAGAGCTAATATGCAATGCATAATAGAAGCGGAAGTGGTGCTGTGAAGCAAACTCAACTGATCAAAGGGGTGCTGGAAGGCTGCGTCCTCCTGATTGTCGCTGACGGGGAAGTATACGGCTATCAGATGGTGCAACTGCTGCGAACGTATGGTTTTACCCGGATGGTTGCCGGTACAGTCTATCCGCTGCTGCAAAAATTGGAGAAACAGGGCTGTCTGGCCAGCCGAATCGGTCATTCGCCGGACGGACCCGATCGCAAGTATTATTACCGCACGCCGGCGGGCAGGAAGCGTTGCCGGGAATTTGTCGAGCAATGGCGGCAGTTGGCGGTGACGGTCAATCAACTCATTCAGCTAAAAGCTGTCTCTTATACACATCTCCGAGCCCACGAGACCCTAAGACATCTCG
>UQRJ01000064.1 GCA_900543345.1 uncultured Sporolactobacillus sp.
CACAAGGCTATTCGTCGGCAGCGTCAGATGTGTATAAGAGACAGATGCGGGACTGATCATCGCATTCACCTACTTTTATACATTTGTGCAGGTGAATCCTGAGAAGATGGCTAAGAATCTCGGTGAGCAAGGCGGTTATATTCCGGGAATCCGTCCCGGGAAAAGTACAGAAAAATATATTACCAAAATTCTTTATCGTTTGACTTTACTGGGGGCTCTGTTCCTGACAGTCATTTCGCTGCTTCCGATCGTGTTCGGCGAGCTCGGTAACCTTCCGGCAAGCGCCCGGATCGGCGGTACCAGCCTGCTGATTGTTGTCGGCGTTGCACTGGACACGATGAGGCGAATTGAAGGCCAGCTGGTGAACAAAAACTATAAGGGTTTCATCAGAAGGTAAAAAAAGGAGGAATGTCGCGTGAATCTGATTCTGATGGGGTTGCCCGGAGCCGGGAAGGGCACGCAGGCTGAAAAGATCGTGACCCGCTACGGTTATCCGCATATCTCGACCGGCGATATGTTTCGGCAGGCCATTAAAAGCGGCACGGAACTCGGAAAAAGGGCGAAGTCGTTTATGGATAAAGGCGATCTCGTACCGGATGAAGTCACCGTCGGCATTGTCCGTGAACGTCTGGGCAGGAATGACTGCGGGAACGGATTCTTGCTGGACGGCTTTCCAAGGACCGTTCAGCAGGCTAGGGCGCTGGATGAGATTATGGATGAGCAGGGCGGACGAATCGACGGTGTGCTCTACATCCGGGTTGATCCGGAGAAATTGACGACTCGTCTAAGCGGCCGGCGCGTGTGCGCAAACTGCGGCGCAACCTATCATCTCATTTTCAATCCTCCGAAGAAAGAAAACATTTGCGATAAATGCGGCAGTAAGCTGACCCAACGGGCCGACGACCAGGAAGATACGGTCAAGGAACGTCTGCGGGTGAACCGGCAGCAGCAACAACCGTTGATCGACTTTTACCGGGAGAAAGGCGTGTTAACGCGGATCGACGGCGATCAGCCGATCGATTCCGTTTTTCATGATATTTCTTCAGTACTGGAAGCCGTCCACCGGTGATTCATTTGAAAACGGCGAGTGAGATCGCTAAAATGCGATGTGCAGGGAAAATAGTTGCCGATACGCTTGAATTGCTGCGCCGGCAGCTTCGACCGGGCATATCGACGATTGAGCTCGATCGACTCGCGGAACGTGCGATTGTCGAGGCCGGTGCGTTACCATCGTTTAAAGGGTATGACGGCTATTCGCACACGATTTGCACGTCCGTGAATCGGCAGGTGGCCCACGGTATTCCGGGTGCCTATCAATTGAAATCGGGAGACATGATCAGCATCGATATCGGTGCGCAGTACGACGGTTTTCACGCCGATTCGGCCTGGACCTATCCGGTAGGCAGAGTTCTTGAAAATGTCCGTGCGCTGCTGGAGGTGACAGAGCAATCGCTCTACAGTGGGATTGCCGAGGCAAAACCGGGAGCGCGATTGACCGATATTTCACATGCGATTCAGAGTAGTGCCGAGTCAAGTGGATTTTCCGTTGTTCGTGAACTGACCGGTCACGGGATCGGTCGGCAGCTCCATGAAGATCCCGACGTTCCGAATATCGGCGAACCGGCCAAAGGTCCGATTCTCGAGCCGGGTATGGTGCTTGCCATTGAACCGCTTGTCAACGAAGGTAGCCGGGACATCTGGATTGTCGAAGACGACGGATGGACGATCGAGACACAAGATGGGAAAATGTGTGCACACGATGAACATACAGTGGCTATTACTGAAAATGGAAATGAAATCTTGACAAAGCCTTGAGCGAAGGTGATGATTGATGGGTAACGACCAGGCTCTTTCGCCTGTTCCCGGGCAACTTGTCCGTGTCCTTAGAGGGAAAGAAGCCGGTTCTTATTTTGTGATTGTACGTTTGCTCGACGATCGGTTTGTCGCCATCGCCGATGGAGACAGACGAAAATTTGACAACGCAAAGAAGAAAAACATCAGCCATCTTGATCTTCAGTCGTATGTTTCTGTCGAAGTCCGGAAAAGCTTGCGAGAGACGGGCCGTGTCACAAATGGCAAATTACGGTTCGCGATCGCGCATTTTCTGGATGAAAAAACCGGAAAAAGGAAAGGTGAATCAGTAGATGGCTAAGGAAGATGTCATTGAAGTAGAAGGAACCGTTGTCGAGCCGTTACCTAATGCGATGTTCCGCGTCGAATTGGAAAACGGCCATAAAATATTAGCACATGTATCCGGTAAAATAAGGATGCATTTTATCCGCATTCTGCCCGGCGACAAGGTTACTGTCGAATTATCGCCTTATGATGTGACACGGGGACGTATTACGTTCAGGCATAAATGATTTGCAATGCTCTGGAGAATAAGGAGGATTAATGATGAAAGTCAGACCGTCGGTAAAGAAAATGTGTGAGAAATGTAAAATTGTCCGCCGCAAAGGCGTTGTCATGGTGATTTGCGAGAATCCGAAGCATAAACAAAGACAAGGTTGATAGGAGGTGTTTTAACGTATGGCACGAATTGCAGGTGTCGATATTCCGAGGGAAAAGCGTGTCGTTGTGTCGTTGACTTATATCTACGGCATCGGGCCGGCGACGGCAAAGAAGGTCTTGGCTGAAGCGAAAGTCTCCGAAGATACCCGCGTACGCGATCTGACGGAAGAAGAACAGACGCGCATCCGCGAGGCGGTCGATCACTATCGGGTGGAAGGCGATCTGCGTCGCGAAGTCTCTCTGAACATCAAGCGATTGATCGAAATCGGATCTTACCGGGGCATTCGTCATCGTCGTGGTCTCCCGGTTCGTGGACAGAACACGAAAAATAACTCACGTACGCGCAAGGGACCGAAGCGCACGATTGCCAATAAGAAAAAATAATAAGTAAAGGAGGATTCACTACTTTATGGCGAAACAACAACGTACGACGCGTAAACGTCGTATTAAACGAAATATCGAAAACGGAGTGGCTCATATCCGCTCTACCTTTAATAATACAATTGTGACCATCACCGATCCACATGGCAATGCGATTGCCTGGGCCAGTGCGGGAGGGCTTGGTTTTAAAGGCTCTCGAAAATCGACTCCTTACGCTGCTCAATCGGCGGCCGAAGCCGCGGGAAAAAGCGCGCTTGACAACGGTATGAAAACGATCGAAGTTTCGGTCAAAGGCCCTGGAGCAGGGCGTGAAGCTGCCATTCGGGCATTGCAGGCGGTCGGATTAGAAGTCACGACGATTCGTGACGTGACACCGATTCCCCATAACGGTTGCCGCCCGCCTAAGCGTCGTCGTGTGTGATCGCCTGCGCGTATAGCGGATGACTATTCTGTTTATACTGCTAGTAATCTTTTTAATTTGGGCAGATAAACGGGCAGCGCCGCAAACCCTGAGAAATGAATCGGGAACTATCGGCCGGGCGGTCGCCGGTCGTCGTTTCGACGTTTGAAGGAGGGTTCTTATTTGATGATTGAAATCGAAAAGCCAAAGATCGAAACGGTTGAACGTGCAGACGACGGACGTTACGGTAAGTTTGTTGTCGAGCCGCTTGAACGCGGGTATGGGACAACGCTGGGGAATTCTCTGCGCCGGATTTTGCTATCGTCTCTTCCCGGCGCGGCGGTGACAACCGTTCAATTTGACAACGTGCTTCATGAATTTTCAACCATCGAAGGTGTTGTGGAAGACGTCACGGCCATCATCTTGAATATCAAACAACTGGCATTGAAGCTTTACTCGGATGAAGAGAAGACGTTGGAAATCGATATTCAGCAGCGGGAAGGTAAAATAACGGCTGCCGATATCATCCACGACAGCGATGTTGAAATTCTGAATCCGGACTTGGAAATTGCAACGGTAGATAAAAATGCTCATTTTCATGTTCGTATGATTGCCAAAAAAGGTCGCGGATATGTTCCGGCTGAAGGAAATAAAGGAGAAGATATACCGATCGGCGTGATTCCGATTGATTCGATTTATACGCCAATTCGACGCGTGAATTATCAGGTGGAGAAGACTCGGGTCGGCCAGGTAGCTAACTACGATAAACTAACCTTGGACGTCTGGACGAACGGCAGCATTAGCCCTGAAGAAGCCGTTTCGCTTGGCGCCAAGATTTTGTCCGAACACCTGAAAATCTTTATTGGTCTAACGGACAAGGCACAGAAGGCCGAAATCATGGTTGAGAAGGAAGAGGACAAGAAGGAAAAAGTCCTCGAAATGACCATCGAAGAGCTGGATTTGTCCGTCCGTTCCTATAATTGCCTGAAGCGGGCCGGCATCAATACGGTGCAGGAATTGACGCAGAAGTCGGAAGAAGATATGATGAAAGTCAGAAATCTCGGCCGCAAATCGTTGGAAGAGGTCGAGGAAAAACTAAATGAACTTGGCCTCGGGCTGAGAAATGAAGATTAACGGTTTGATTACTCGGTGATAATTTTTCTTTTTTGCGCAAAAAAGAAAGAATAATTGAATCAAACAAAGGAGGGACGGAGGCATGTCCTACGTAAAACTGGGCCGTGATTCGGCTGCGAGAAAAGCATTGCTGCGCGACCTGGCTACCGACCTGATTATTAATGAACGGATCACGACGACTCATCCGAAAGCGAAAGCGCTCAGACCGATCATTGAAAAAATGATTACATTGGGCAAACGGGGCGATCTGCACGCACGCCGCCAGGCAGCCGCTTTTATTCGCAGAGAACCGGCAGATGAGGACGGCAAGCAGGATGCGATTCAGAAACTGTTTGATGACATTGCTAAGCGTTATGATGATCGTCAAGGCGGTTACACGCGCGTTCTGAAGCTTGGTCCGCGCAGGGGCGACGGAGCCGAACTGGCAATTATCGAACTGGTCAATAAAGCAGAATAAATCGAAAGGCAGAAGTGTGGTTCGGCCGAACCTTATTCTGCCTTTTTTTTCAATAGGATTGATTGAGCAGAGCGGAGCAGAGTCGAGAGGGGGAAAGCGACACCGTGGCTAAAATCATCGAAGTGGAAAATCTCTCTTATCGTTATTCGAAGGAGCATCCGTGGGTCCTTCAGAATATTAATTTTTCTGTGAATCAGGGAGAGTGGCTGGCGATCATCGGTCATAACGGTTCCGGGAAATCGACACTGGCCAAGTGTCTGAACGGATTAATTCTGCCGGAGAAAGGCAGCGTTCTGGTCGGCGGATATGATACGAAAGATCACGAAAAAATATGGGAAATTCGTCGATTGGTCGGCATGGTATTTCAAAATCCCGACAATCAATTTGTCGGAGCGACAGTGCGTGACGATATTGCTTTTGGGATGGAGAATCATGGAATTCCCCGCGATGAAATGATCCGTCGTCTGGAGGAGGTGCTGCATCTTGTGCAGATGAGCGATTTTGCTGCGACAGAGCCATATCGCTTGTCGGGCGGCCAGAAACAACGAGTCGCTATTGCCGGGATCGTCGCCTTAAAACCGTTAATCATTATTCTCGATGAGGCGACATCGATGCTTGATCCACGAGGACGGAAGGATATTATCCAGATCATGCGTACGTTGAATAAAGAACATGGCCTGACGATTCTTTCCATTACTCACAACTTGGAGGAAGCAATTCATGCCGACCGTGTCCTTGTATTAAATGAAGGGCGGATGATCCGCGAGGGAACACCTGAGTTCATTTTTCGCAGGCCGGATATGCTTGAAAATATCGGGCTTGGCTTGCCGTTTGCGGTTCAGCTCCGCCGCTTGCTGCACAGTCGGGGATTGTCGCTGACGGAATCTGCATTGTCTCAGGAAGAGCTGGTGGAGGAATTATGGACATTGCATTCGACGATGTAAGTCATGTCTACAATCCGGGAACGCCGTACGAACGACTGGCGCTGGCACATGTGTCGCTCCGCATCCCGTCCGGTTCGTTTACTTCAATTATCGGCCATACGGGCTCGGGAAAATCGACGCTTGTCCAGCATATGGACGGGCTGCTCAGGCCGTCATCGGGTGTGATCAGAGCCGGCGATTTTGTCATTCGTCCGAAAAAGAGCAAAAAGAAATTGAATTTTAAACCATTACGCCGAAAAATCGGTTTTGTGTTTCAATATCCTGAGCATCAGTTATTTGATGAGACAGTCATCAAGGATGTTTGCTTCGGCCCGATTAATTTCGGCGTCCCCCCGGAGGAAGCAGCGGGATTGGCTGAAAAGAGCCTTGAACTGGTCGGCTTGCCTGCGGCGTTCTGGCAACGGTCGCCGTTCGATCTGAGCGGCGGGCAGATGCGTCGTGTCGCTATTGCCGGTGTATTGGCGTCACAACCCGAAGCGGTTATTCTTGACGAGCCGACTGCGGGACTCGATCCATCCGGCCGCAGCGATATTCTCGGTCTCTTCAGCCGTCTCAATAAAGAGCGGAAAATGACGATTATCATGGTGACTCATAACATGAGCGACGCGGCCTGCTTCTCCGATCAGGTGATCGCGATGAACGACGGCAAGGTCGCCCTCTCCGGTATGCCGCGGCAGGTCTTTTCTCAAGCTGAGAAACTTCGGGCGATCGGGCTCGATCTTCCGGAAACAATGCTTTTTCTAAACAAACTGACCGCGGGATTGAGAACGGATCGGCCCCGCACGGTCTTCACGCTGCCGGAGACGGCGGACGAAGTCGTTCGACTGTTGAAAGATGGGAGCGGTCGTCATGTTTAATCTGATTATCGGCCAATATGTACCGGCAGCATCTGTTCTGCATCGGCTGGATGCACGAGCGAAACTGATCGGCACTTTATTTTTTGTTATCATTGTGTTTTTTGCGAATAACTGGCTAACGAATGGCGCTTTGATTGTATTCTGTCTGGCGGGCGTTGCTCTTTCGCGAATTTCTCCGGTTTTTCTTTACCGCGGGTTACGCTCTGTGTTCTTCATTGTTTTGTTAACCTTTTTATTGAATCTGTTTTTAACGTCGGGCGGGCCGTTAATTGTGAAAATCGGTTGGCTGCATATTTATCAGAATGGCTTGATTCAATCCATTTTTATCGCTATTCGCATTCTTGTCATTATCGTTATTACGACACTGCTGACGCTGACGACCTCGCCGATTGAGATTACCGATGGATTGGAAAGCCTGATGTCGCCGCTGAAACGAATAAGAGTCCCGGTTCACGAATTTGCCCTTATGATGTCGATTTCTTTACGCTTCATTCCGACGTTGCTTGAAGAGACGGAAAAAATTATCAAAGCACAGGCGGCAAGAGGATCGGATCTGATGAGCGGATCGCTGAAGAGTCGTGTGAAGGCTATTGTGCCATTACTTGTACCGCTTTTTGTCAGTGCTTTTAAACGAGCGGAGGATCTGGCAATGGCGATGGAAGCCCGCGGCTATCACGGCGATGAGGGGCGGACGCGACTTCACAAATCGATTTGGAGTGTGCAGGATACCCTGCTGATGATATTGATGACATTGCTTACGGCGATATTGCTTGTCGGCAGATCGTAGGTGAGGCCATGGGTAAATTAAAATGTACGGTGGCCTACGACGGTACCCATTTCTCAGGTTATCAAGTGCAGCCGGAAAAGCGGACAGTGCAAGGCGAAATTGAGGCGGCGCTGGCGCGCATTCATCACGGGACGCCTATTCGAATTACAGCTTCCGGACGTACGGACAGTGGCGTTCACGCCCATGGACAAGTCATTCATTTCTGCAGTTCGCTGCGAATTGCACCGGAAAACTGGACGAAGGCATTGAACAGCCTGCTTCCCGACGATATCTATATACGGCAGACCGAAAAAGTCGAGGATGGTTTCCATGCTCGTTACGATGTCAGGAAAAAAGAATACCGTTACCGGCTGTTAACGCGTCCCGAACCGGACCTATTCCGCCGCTTTTATACCACCCATGTTCAAAGGCCGCTCGATCTGAACAAAATGAACGAGGCGGCGCGGCTGATCTGCGGCACACACGACTTTTCATGTTTTTGCGCCGCTCATTCCGAAGTAAAAAATAAAGTTCGAACCGTTTATTTGCTGGACATTGCTCGTGAAAGCGAAGATGAGACAGTTATTCGCATTGTCGGCAGCGGGTTTCTCTATCAGATGGTGCGCATCATTACCGGAACATTGCTCGATGTCGGCAGCGGGTTGATCGCACCGGAACGAGTGAGAACTATTCTTGCCAGTCGGGACCGGCGGCAGGCGTCGGCAACCGCTCCGGCACGCGGGCTGATACTTTGGAAAGTCGATTATTAGGGAACTGCCGGCGCTTGACAAAGGGATACGTGTATTATAAGATAAAACTCGGCATTTCTATTTTGACCACTGAAGCCCCAAATGACATTGGTACAAATAGATGAACGGAATATGCACGAAAACAGAAGACGCGGTGCGTTCTTCGTACCCGCCGCGGCGGTGGAAACGTGGCGGGAGAATAAATAATAGGGAGGCAACGATGGTGCGTACAACCTATATAGCAAAGCCGAGTGACGTTGAGCATAAATGGTTCGTCGTCGATGCCAACGGTCAAGTGCTCGGGCGTTTGGCGAGTGAAGTGGCGGCGATCCTGCGTGGGAAAAACAAACCAATTTTCACACCGCATGTGGATTGCGGCGATAATGTGATTATTATTAATGCCAGTAAGATTGAACTCACCGGCAAAAAATTATTAAAGAAAACATACATTCATCATTCCGGCTATGCGGGAGGCCTGAAGATCCGCACAGCACTGGAAATGAGACAAACGCGGTCGAGAACAATGCTTGAGAAGACGATTAAAGGAATGCTGCCGCACACCAAGCTCGGCGCTCAAATGTTCAGAAGGCTTTATGTATATGAGGGACCCGAACATCCGCATCTCGCACAAAAACCGGAAGCTTACACGCTTCATGGATAATTAAGGAGGGAACAAAACGATGGCACAAGTGCAATATTACGGAACCGGGCGGCGCAAAGATGCCGTTGCCCGCGTTAGACTTGTAGCTGGCGACGGCAAGGTCGTTGTCAATGGTCGCGACGTCGAAGATTATTTTGATCTCGAATCGCTGCGCACGGCGTTAAAACAGCCGCTTGTTGTGACGGAAACGGAAGGCCGTTATGATGTACTGGTTAATGTTACCGGCGGCGGTTTCACCGGGCAGGCCGGCGCGATTCGTCACGGTATTGCCCGCGCTTTGTTAAAGGCCGATCCGGATTACCGGGCGGTGCTGAAACAGAACGGTTTTCTAACCCGCGATTCGCGTATGAAAGAGCGCAAAAAGTACGGACTCAAAGGCGCTCGTCGCGCCCCGCAGTTCTCGAAACGCTGATACAGCAAAGATTATCGCCCTTTTCCCGACAATCGGGAGGGGCGTTTTGTTTACCTTAAATTAGCGTTTTGACGATTTTTTGACGATCGAAATGCTTTTTTAGCATTTTCATGTACTTTTCACGGTGACGCGTTGCATGGGGTTTTTGAAAATCCATCCCCGCGTCATTGCAATTTGAAAACCTGTGAAGCAGGTCCCTTATAATCCCGCGCTGTTGATTCTGAGAGGTCCTTACGCCATTTATTGACAACCGATTGGCAATAGTCCTGGTCGATCTCTTTGATGCGGAATTTTTTGAAATAGGGGAGAATTCGTGATTGAAAAATATCGGCCGTTTTGTCGCGCGCGCTTGACTTGAGCGGCCGCTGATGTACGTCCCACCAGCGCTCATACGCCTCTCCGTACGTGATTTTATCATTGCCGAAGTTTCTTCCCTTGTCTAGCTTCTCTCTGACCGGCAGAGTGGCTCTCTGCGCGTCTCACTTGGTATGATAACCGTGAAAAGTTGTTGATTCCTTTTTTCCAGTTTTCGGATTGACGGTTGTGGGCATCTGGAACATTCATTTGTGGCCACTATGTCATGTGGGCGATGGAGACGTTCAGCGACGAGAATCTTGGCATGGCCGGTAGGCGATTGGGTCGTTTTGCCGTAACGTCGTCTCGCCGCTCATACGAATGCTCAAGAGCCGCGGCTATCATGTGAAGGATCATCGAGCGGACAACCTGCTAACGATCAACTTTAGGGTGTTAAAAGTATAGGCGTTCTTAATGATTTATCCAATCTGCCGATATAATTAATGAAAACTTTTTTCATATGGCTTTCCCCCTTATCGGCCTCTCCGGGGCCTATTTTTTTATGTGAAAGTAAGCAAAACGTAATTGTCCTGTAAAAATGTAATGGCAGCATGATGAGTGAAGCCTATGACAGGCTTTCTCCATTTCTTAACTTGGCCCCTTTTTTAGTTGAGATCCAATAGGGTCTCTTTTATTTTGCGTGAAAAAGAGATATCCGTTATAATTTGTCGAAATCCTACATGCAATTGAAGATTATAGAATCGGCGGCGGATATATTGCTTGAAAAAATTAAAGAAGTTAAAAGAGCTCTTGAGTGCAAATGTTATCTTTCGGCCCTAGCTCTTGTGTTGACATTGCCAGATATTTGCGGAAAAATGGAATATCCAAATTATCTTTATGAAGAAGGCGCATCCGAAAGCAATAATAGTACTTGGTTTGATAATTGGGTAAATCATCTATATGCCGATTCTTCTGGTTGAACTAACGATTATAAGAAGGCTAAGCAGCCGTATTTTACAGGGAGAATATGTTACGAATTTCAATGGCGCAAACGGTATCGTCCCTGATCGTTCTTTTTATCTACTGGAAAAGTCAAGCACACCAAAAATGCACATTTTGTATGACGCAGTGGAGTTGCCTCATGTGTTCCTCTTTTATACATAATATGTCACGCAACAAAGAAAGAGGGAGAATTTATGTCGTTCTCTGAATTGTTGATTTCTTTTTTTATCCTCTTCATTGTTCTATTTTTATTTTCTGTTGTTAAACGAATAAAATGGCTGGTCTGGCTATTGGGCATATTGACGATTTTAATGATTGCGTACTTATTATTTGTAATGTTTGTCCTGATACCGAGCATGTAGGACATTTCACTCATCTCCGGCTTTGGTTGAATATACATAAGAGCCGCCGATGGACGGCACTATTAAAAAAGCCCGCACATAGCGGGAATGGAGGAGATCACTAAAAGTATGCCCATCATCATTGATTTTCAACCGTGCTCATTTTGACAGCCATAATATTCCGAAAATCAATTCTTGCCTTGAGCCCATATGCGTCTCTATATACTAACTGCCGATTAATGGCATCCAGCCGGTAGGGTTGACATATTCGATGCTTTATAAAACCATCCTTGAAATATTCCATATCGATCATTTTATAATTTTTTATTGCCGTCTTTAAATGATCTTCAATCTCCGTGATATCTTCCTTGCATAATTCCGGCCGGTCGGTCTTCTGCTTATCAAGCATATGCTTCTTCAGGGCAGCCACGTGCTCCGGCAGCATCATCCGGCTGGATTTCCAACGTATATTCGATCCAGGCGTCAGTTTGTTTGCCATATGATCACCTCATGTGACAATTATAGCGAACATATATTCTCATATCAATAGAACAT
>UQRJ01000065.1 GCA_900543345.1 uncultured Sporolactobacillus sp.
CGAGATGTCTTAGGGTCTCGTGGGCTCGGAGATGTGTATAAGAGACAGGGCGGGACGTTGTGCTGCACGAACTACGGGCGATGCGCGTTGATCGGCTGGATGTGGCCGTGCTGACGCACAAGGATTATGATCATATTGGGGGCATGTCGGCGCTTGCCGGCGTGCTGCCGATCGATCGGTTGGCGGTCAGCCCATTTTTCGACCCGGAAAAGGACGATCTGACGATGATGAATCGGGCGATCGACAGCAGCGGTACGCTGATGCCGGTCCGTACCGGCGATAGGATCCGTGTGGCGGATGCAACGTTGACAGTGCTCGGCCCGTTGCGGCGCAATACCGACGGCAATGGCAATTCCGTTGTGATCGGAGCGACCTTGGGCGGAAAGCAATGGATGTTTACCGGCGATTTGCCGTCTGAAGGCGAACAGGAACTTTTGGCAGACAGGCAGCAACCGAGGGTGGATATTCTTAAACTCGGCCATCATGGCAGTCGAACTTCAACATCGGATGCCTGGCTGCAAACGCTTCGGCCGTCGATCGGCATCATCTCATGCGGCAGAAACAACCGCTATGGCCATCCGCATCCGGAGGTGTTGGCCCGGCTGAAAAAATACGGCGTACGAGCGATGCGGACAGATCGGTCCGGTGCGATCCGTTTTGATTTTACGGACAAGCGAATGACGGCGGTGCGGACGGCGGTCCGTTGAATTTCCAGTATTTAATGAGGCGACACCTATGCTGTCACCCATACTTTCGGCTGTCATAGGATAACATAGAGACAGAAGCAAGTATCGTCGGGCAGACGTTGTCCTAGGCCACGCCGGTCCGACGTTTATATAAATTCCGTGGGGATGCCGGCGCCGGTTATCCCTTTTTTTATTTGGCGACGCATCCGCCGCGGCTCGGCTGATTCACTACGCTTGCCAGTTGAAAAATCCGATTTGCAGACGGCTACCGCTCGCGGACTCGGTCTAGCTCGATCTTTCCGGCTCTGCGACCGCGGATAGTCATTTTCAACTGCGTCGTTCTAAAAAAAACTGTTTCTCCGGAAAATAGTGGCTTTTGCAGCGTTCCGGCCGCTGTTATCTACCGCACTCGGGTACTGCGACGACTTGTCAATCGCCGCATAGGCGGGTAAAGTGGAGACAGATATTTTACGGGGAAAGGAGCGCATAGCAATGCCGCGAAAAAAAACAGCCGATCTGTCGATTCACAAACCGCTTGTACCGGTTTATTTGCTATATGGAACGCAAGATTATTTGATCCGGATGTTGCGGGATAAAATTGTTGCCGAGGCATTGCCGCAGGAAGAGAGGGACGTCTGTCTGACCCGCTACGATATGTTGACTGTTCCGCTTGAAACTGCTGTGGAAGATGCCGATACGTTACCCTTTCTTGGCGAAAAGAAGGTGGTCATTCTTGACCATTGCTTTTTCCTGACAGGCGAACGGCCGAAAAAAAAGGTGGAACAGGACCCGGCCGTATTACAACGCTATCTGAAACAACCGTCTCCCGATACCGTTCTGATTATGATTGCGCCGTATGAAAAGCTGGACGGGCGCAAAAAGCTCGTGCGCCTGTTGAACAAACAGCCAACATGCGCGGTCTATGAACTGTCGCGGATCGACGATCGGACGCTGTATCGGACTCTGGAACACGTTGCCGGAGAATATGGCGGCGTTTACACACGCGGCGGTCATGAACAATTGACCGCCTCTTTCGGGGACAGCCTTTCCCAGCTGGTCAATGAAACAGCAAAGTGTGCGCTGTATTGCGGCCCCGATCGGCCGATCGACCGTACCGCCGTGCTGGAAATCGGCGCGCATTCCCTTGAGACCAACGTGTTTCTGCTTGTCGATCGGGTCATGGCCGGCCGAACCGCCGATGCGCTGCACATTCTTCACGATTTGGTCGATATGAAGGAAGAGCCACTGAAATTACTGTCTCTGCTTGAACGGCAATTCCGTATTGTCTATCAAGTGTCCTTTTATTTGCAGATCGGCTACACTCAAAGCGCCGTTGCGTCGAAGATCGGTCTCCATCCGTATGTGGTTAAATTAGCTGCCGGGCAGGCGAAACATTTTACGGTCGATGTGCTCGAGAAGATGATGGTTCGCTGTGCCGAAACGGATGAACGGATCAAAACCGGCCGTGCCGACAAACTGTTCGCGCTGGAACTGCTGGTTTACCGGCTATCCGAAGCGGCCTGACTAAGCGCCTGGGAATGAAAATAATTTTCACATCATCATGGCAGCAGATTCGAACTCGGGGAGGGTGCGCAGGGAAGTCAGCTGGAACTCGCGGCGTCTCATTCGCAACTTAGCCTATTGATTCGGCACTCGCGGATTGAATCGATAGCGGCGGCGCTTCGTCTGTTTTTCAACATAAAAAAAGGACCCGTTTCGTGCGGATCCCGTCTGCCTGCCGGCTTAACCGTTCAGGCTGTTCATCTTTTTCGCCAGTCTGGATTTTTCATGTGCGGCTTTATTCGGATGGATCAGGCCCTTTCCGGCGGCCTTATCGACTTTTTTCGCTGCAACCGTGAATGCTTCCTTTGCGCCTTCGACATCTTTTGCCTCTACCTTCGCATTAAATGACTTAATTGCCGTGCGCATAGCTGACTTGTATTCCGTGTTGTGCTGGCGATTGGCTTCGCTTTTTTTGGCCCGTTTGATCGCGGATTTAATATTCGGCATGTTTTCACCTCCAAAGCAATTTCCAAAGCATAACAAAAGGCTGCAGGCACCGTTGCCGGTTCCGGACAATGCAGCCGTTAAAGTGAGTACAGACTCATTCTGACATTGTGTATTGTATCAAAGCCATAGGCCTTTTGCAACGAATGAATGAAAAACGGCGGTTCGGAACATCCTCATAATAGATCAACGATTCGGGAGGAAACAAGCATGGGAAAAAAACTGGATGTCCGTCCATTCACCGTACGGACGGATCTGGCGATCGAATCGGGAGCCGGGAAGAAAACAGTCCCCGAACAGATGACCGAAGCGGGCATCAGGATCACGAGAATGCGCATTGAACCGGACGCCGCCGCGGAGATGAATAAGAAGCCGGGACTTTATCTGACATTTGAGTCGAAGCGGTTGCGCAGCGGCGATACCGAGGCAGAAAAACAGACGGAGACGGTGTTTGCCAAATACTTCGCGCGCTTCTTAACTGAACTCGGCATTGGCCCGAACGCCGCCTGCCTGGTTGTCGGGCTCGGCAACTGGAAAGTGACACCCGACGCACTCGGACCGAGTGTTGTCGAGAATGTTCTGGTGACCCGGCACCTGTTCAGCCTGCAACCTCAGAACGTTCAGAAGGGCTACCGGCCGGTCAGTGCGTTCACTCCCGGCGTAATGGGCGTGACAGGAATTGAGACGAGCGACATCATTCTCGGCGTTGTGGAAAAAATTAAACCGGATTTTTTGATTGCAATCGATGCATTGGCGGCCCGCTCAATTGAGCGGGTGAACACGACGATCCAGGTTGCCGACAGCGGCATTCATCCCGGTTCCGGCATCGGTAACAATCGCAGAGAATTAAGCCGGGAAACGATCGGCATCCCGGTCATTGCCGTCGGTGTGCCGACCGTTGTGGATGCCGTGACGATCACGAGCGATGTGCTCGATTTATTACTGCGTCATTTAGAGCGGGAGATGAATGATAAACGGCCGTCACGAGCGCTTGCACCGTCATGGGTTCACTACGGAGAACAGCCGGATTACCGTCAATGGAAAATGCCGAGTAAAGAAAATCGCGCCGCTTTTCTCGGACTGGTCGGGACACTCAGTGAACATGAAAAAGCACAGTTAATTCAAGAAGCGCTTGGAGCGACGGGAACACAACTGATGGTGACTCCGAAAGAAGTCGATTTTTTTATTGAAAAAATGGGCAATATTCTGGCTCAGGGACTCAATGCCGCTCTGCACCGGCAGGTCGATCAGAGCAACGTCGGTCATTTTACCCATTAAAACCGGTTTCCGACGTATGGAGGATGCCCCCCGTGCATACACTGCTTAAGGGGACAGGCATTGTCCTTAAGTAAGGGAGGCGGAGAAAATGCTGAAACGTCTGATGCTGGAGACACTGTTCATTTTTACGCTGCTCCTTGCCTTCATGCTTTACGGCGCCGTGACGGCTCGCGATGCACGAGATTCCGCCGAACCGCAGCTCATGCAGCCGGCGCAGGAGATTGTTGTAACGAATCCTGCGGCGGATGAGGATTCGTCCGTTACGGCCGAAACGAAAGTCGGCCGGGAAAACGCATCGGCGCACGCAGGTATGGCTACGGTTTTGTCGGCGCGCGTTTCTCGCTTCTTTCTCGAGATCATCGGGACCGTATCCGCTTTTTTCAGGCAGTTGGTCTTATTACACTAGAAATAATCACTGTGACACTCAACCGGACTTCGACGGGGTCATTTTACCCGAATCATCGATTGAGCGCTTTTTAGCTAAACCTCTATTTAAGTCCCGCCTTCGTTGAAACCACCCTCTGCGATTGATATAATCTTCATTAGTGAGTTTTTCAAGCAGGGGGAACAGAGATGGTCAGGCAGAACAACGACAGGCAAGCGCATATCCGTAATTTTTCCATCATCGCTCATGTCGATCACGGCAAATCGACGCTGGCCGACCGTATTCTTGAAGCGACCCGGGCACTGCCCGAACGGGAAATGAAGCAGCAAACACTGGATGAAATGGATTTGGAGCGGGAACGCGGCATTACGATAAAATTGAATGCGGTGGAACTGACTTACCGCGCTCCCGATGGAGAAAGGTATATTTTCCATCTGATCGACACCCCCGGGCATGTCGATTTTTCATATGAAGTCTCGCGCAGCTTGGCGGCGTGCGAAGGGGCACTGCTTGTTGTCGATGCTGCGCAGGGCGTTGAGGCACAGACGCTGGCCAATGTCTACCTGGCCCTGGAAAATGATTTGGAAATTATTCCGGTCATTAATAAAATTGATTTGCCAAATGCCGATCCGGATAAGGTAAAAAAGGAAATTGAAGATGAAATCGGATTGGATGCGTCCGACGCCGTGCTGACCTCAGCGAAAACCGGTGTCGGCATCGATAAGATACTTGACCGGATCATTCACCGAATTCCGGCGCCGAAGGGAGACGCGAATGCGCCGCTGCGCGCGTTGATATTCGATTCACTGTACGATGACTATCGCGGTGTCGTCGTCTATGTGCGGGTGATTGACGGAACCATTCGCGTCGGGGACCGAATTCAATTAATGGCGAGTGGAAAAACGTTTGAGGTGACCGAAGTCGGCGTTTCAACGCCAAAAATTGAGACACGCCGGGAACTGGCCGTCGGCGATGTCGGTTTCCTGACGGCATCGATCAAATCGGTACATGACACGCGTGTCGGCGATACGGTGACTCATGCCAGCCGGCCGGCCGGCGAGCCGCCGCCGGGTTACCGCAAAATGAATCCGATGGTTTACTGCGGGCTGTACCCGGTCGAGAGCGGGCGTTATGAAGATTTGCGCGAGGCGCTCGGCCGCCTGGAGCTGAACGATTCTGCCTTTCAGTATGAACCGGAAACTTCCGAAGCACTCGGTTTCGGCTTTCGCTGCGGCTTTCTCGGTCTGCTGCACATGGACGTCGTGCAGGAGAGGCTGGAACGCGAGTTTAATCTTGATTTGATTGCTACGGCGCCGAGTGTCATCTACAAAGTGACGCGGACCGACGGAACGGTCGTTCGCGTCGGCAATCCGTCGGAGATGCCGGAGCGCAAGTACATTCGTGAAATTGCCGAGCCTTACGTACGGGCGACGATCATGACGCCCGGAGACTATATCGGTCCGGTGATGGAGTTGTGCCAGCGGAAGCGTGGAGAATACAAAACGATGGATTATCTCGACAGCGCGCGAGTCAATATCATCTATGATCTGCCGCTTGCGGAAATCATGTATGATTTTTTCGATGCGCTGAAATCGAGTACCAAGGGATATGCCTCGCTGGATTATGAACTGGGCGGTTATCGCACGAGCGATTTGGTGAAGATGGATATTTTGCTTAACGGCGGCAAAGTGGACGCGTTATCGGTGATCGTCCATCAGCAATTTGCTTATGAGCGGGGCAAAGCGATCGTTGATAAACTGAAAGAACTGATTCCCCGCCAGCAGTTCGAAGTGCCGATTCAAGCGGCCATCGGTTCGAAGATCATCAGCCGGGCGACAATCAAGCCGCTGCGAAAAAATGTTCTGGCTAAATGTTATGGCGGCGACGTCTCGCGCAAGCGCAAATTGCTTGAAAAACAAAAAGAAGGAAAAAAACGGATGAAGGCGGTCGGCAGTGTCGAGGTACCGCAGGAAGCATTTATGGCGGTGTTCAGGATGAGCCGCGATGACTGAATCGATTCCGCGCGGAGCCTACATCCATATTCCTTTCTGCGATCATATCTGCTATTATTGCGACTTTAATAAATTTTTTATGAAAAACCAACCGGTCGATGCCTATCTGGACGCCTTGGCTCATGAGATGGCTTTTTATGCGGCGATGGGTCCGGTCCAAACCGTTTACGTCGGCGGTGGGACGCCGACTGCCCTCAACGACGAACAATTTGAGCGGATGCTCAATGAGGTGCATCGTTATTTTGTTCACTCTGGTCTCCGTGAATTTACGGTGGAAGCGAATCCGGAAAATCTCGACGAACGGAAGCTGCTGCTGATGAAGCGATATGGTGTCACCCGCCTCAGCATCGGCGTTCAATCGTTTGACGACCGGCTGCTGAAAGCAATCGGCCGAGCGCATACGGCAGACCGCGCTGCGGCCGTGATTCATCTGGCGAATTCGCTTGGCTTTGACAATCTGACGCTCGATTTGATGTTTGCACTGCCCGGACAGACAGAGGCGTCGCTGCGCGCATCGCTTGCGAGAGCCGTCCGTCTCGGCGTTCCTCATATTTCAATCTATTCGCTGCAAATTGAACCGCGGACGATCTTCTATCATCGGCTGAGAAACGGAAAGTTGAGACTCCCCGGTCAGGATATTGAAGCGGACATGTTCGGCGAAATTATTTTATTTTTGGAAGAACGTGGCTTTCGCCACTATGAAATCAGCAATTTTGCCCGGCCCGGCTTCGAAGGAATCCACAACTCATTGTACTGGCGGAATGATGAATATTATGGTATCGGTGCCGGTGCACACGGTTACGTTGCCGGAAATCGTTACGCCAATGCTGCCTCGATAAAGAAATACATTCGAACAGTCGGCGAGCAGGGGAACGCGGCGACGACTGTGCACCGAGTGACGCAACAAGAGCGTATGGAAGAAGAAATGTTTCTCGGCCTGCGAATGATGAAAGGCGTCAGCAAAAGTCGCTTTTACCGTCGGTTCGGCCGGCCGCTGGAAGAGGTTTACGGGACGGCGATTGCCCAGCTGAAGCGGCGGGGCCTGCTTGATGAGCAAGGCGATCGTCTGGCCTTGACGATGAGAGGAATTTTTTTAGGAAATAATGTTTTTGAAGCGTTTTTATTGTCCTAACCATTTGACAAACCGTCATTAAGTTGGTAAATTTTAAGGTAGAATTAGCACTCAGGGAAAGAGAGTGCTAACAGAGGTGATAAAGATGTTAACAGAACGCCAGTTATTTCTTCTGCAGCTTCTTGTTAATGACTATATTGTCTCTGCCGAACCGGTAGGCTCACGTTCGATTGCCAAACACGACAATGTGCATTACAGTCCGGCAACGATTCGGAATGAACTGGCGGATCTGGAGGAGATGGGGTATCTGGAAAAAACGCATCTGTCTTCCGGCCGAGTTCCATCGCAGAAGGGTTATCGTTTTTATGTCGATCACCTGCTCTCTCCGGTGCTGCTTTCCGAAGAGGAAATGAACAACATCCGGAATGCCTATAAACAAAGGTTTACCGAAACAGACGAATTGATTCGCGTGACCGCGCATCTGCTTTCTAAATTTACGCATTACACAGCAATCATGCTTGGCCCCGAGTTACTGGATATGCGGCTGAAACATATTCAGCTGGTCAAACTAACCGAGAGTCAAGGCGTGATGATTATTGTAACGGATACCGGACATGTCGAAAACCGAGTCGTTTCGTTTCCCGGCGGGATCAGGGCTGACGACGTGGAAAAGGTCGTCAACATTCTGAACGATAAGTTGCTGGATGTGCCGCTGTATCAGTTGGAAAGCCGACTGAATGCGGAAGTTCGCGAGGTTATTCGCCGTAATGTCAGCAACTACGAACACGTGATGTCGCTCCTGACGGAGGGCATTTCGCTGGATGATCCGGACAAGATTATTTACAGCGGCAAAAGCAATATTCTGAGTCAGCCTGAATTTCAGGATATCAATAAAGTGGTCGCCTTGCTGAACGTTTTCGAGGGCAAAGGCCTTGTCCGCGAACTGATGAGCCTGCCGCAGGGTGAGCTCAATATTCGCATTGGGAAAGAAAATAAACTGAACGGCATTGAAGAATGCAGCTTGATAACGACGACATATTCGATCGGCGATGCACATGTCGGTACGGTTGCCGTCATCGGTCCGAAACGGATGACTTATCCGCGGGTTGTCACATTGATCGATCTTTTTTCGAAAATTTTAACGCATTCACTTAGTAAGATTCAATAGGGATTGATCCGCCGACCGGACCGGCGGCGGATGTTGAACGATAGCAGGAGGTGAGCCCATGGCTGAGCAGACCAATCACAGCGAAATGCAAGAAGACAAACGAGGAAAAGGCCCAAAGGACGACAAGTGTGCGCAGGCGAAAAAGGGACAAGTGACGGACGACGCCGCGCAAACCGCTGAAAAGACAAATAACAAGGCGGAAGACCCGAAAAATGCGGCCGCCGGCAATGGGGAGTGGCAGAAGCCCGAGGGCAAAAACGACTCGATCGATCGGCAAACAGCCGAATCGGAAACGGAAGAATCCACGGAAAAGCTTCTGAAGAAAAAAAATGCCGAACTTGCCGGTGAAATTGCCAAACTGAACGATGAAATTGCTAAACTGAACAACGAAAAAAAGGAATTAACCAACCGCTTGCTCCGCTCGCGGGCGGATTTCGACAACTACCGAAAACGCATTGTCAAAGAACGGGCGGATGCCAGAAAGTTCCGTGCGCAGGATCTGGTTACGGACCTTCTGGAGACGCTTGATAATTTCAAACGTGCCATTGCCGTCGAGACGACATCGGCGGACGGCGAAGCGTTGAAAAAAGGGATGCAGATGGTACTGACAAAGCTTGAAACAGCGTTGAAAAAGGAAGGTGTCACGCGGATTGAGGCGGTTGGCAAGCCGTTCGACCCGAATTTCCAGCAGGCGGTAATGCAGGAGAAAAACGATAAGTTCGCGTCCGGCATTGTCACCCAAGTGCTGCAGGACGGTTATGTACTTAACGGAAGAGTGATCCGACCGGCGATGGTCAAAGTTAATTCCTGATTCTTCTGGAAACACGGGATCGCAAGCCGTGTTTGGATAAACTAGCGAGCAGTCTTTAGTAGTCTTTAATTGAGTAGAATGAGTAGGAGGAAAATCGACATGAGCAAAATCATCGGTATTGATCTGGGTACAACCAATTCATGCGTTGCGGTTATGGAAGGGGGAGAACCGGTCGTTATTCCCAATTCGGAGGGCGGTCGGACGACGCCTTCCGCCGTTGCTTTCAAGAACGGCGAACGGCAAGTCGGCGAAGTCGCCAAACGCCAGGCCGTAACGAATCCGAATGTTGTTCTTTCGATTAAGCGGCATATGGGTACGGATTACAAGGTCGAAATTGAGGGGAAAAAGTATACACCGCAGGAAATTTCGGCAATCATTTTACAGAAGTTGAAGCATGACGCGGAGGCTTATCTCGGCGAAAAAGTCGAGAAGGCGGTTATCACCGTTCCGGCATACTTCAATGACGCGCAACGTCAAGCGACGAAAGATGCCGGCAAAATCGCCGGGCTCGACGTCCTGCGGATCATCAACGAGCCGACCGCTTCTTCGCTCGCTTATGGGCTCGACAAGCAGGGCGATCAGACGATCCTCGTCTTTGATCTAGGCGGCGGGACGTTCGATGTGTCGATTCTCGATCTAGGCGACGGGATCTTCGAAGTCAAGGCGACAGCCGGCAATAACCACTTGGGCGGCGATGACTTTGACCAGCGTGTCATTAACTATCTGATTGATCAGTTTAAACAGGAGACAGGCATCGATCTGTCGACAGATAAAATGGCGCTTCAACGTCTGAAAGATGCGGCTGAAAAAGCGAAAAAAGAGCTTTCCAGTGTGACACAGACGGAAATTTCGCTGCCGTTTATCTCTGCCGACGCCAGCGGCCCGAAGCATTTACAGACCACGCTGACACGGGCAAAATTCGAAGAGCTGACAGCCGATCTGGTTGAAGCGACGATGGATCCTGTGCGTCGAGCATTGAAAGACGCGGATCTGAGTTTCGACGACATTACCAAGATCATCCTTGTCGGCGGTTCGACCCGTATGCCGGCCGTACAAGAAGCTGTTAAAAACTTGACGGGTAAGGAACCAAGCAAAAATGTCAACCCGGATGAAGTCGTCGCCGTCGGTGCTGCGATTCAGGGCGGCGTGCTGGCCGGCGATGTCAAGGATGTCGTTCTGCTTGACGTCACACCGCTGTCGTTGGGCATTGAAACGATGGGCAGCGTTTTCACGAAACTGATTCCGCGTAACACCACGATCCCAACGAGTAAATCGCAGATTTTCTCAACGGCGGCCGATAATCAGACGGCCGTTGATATTCACGTGCTGCAGGGTGAGCGGCCGATGGCAAAAGATAACAAGACGCTGGGTCGCTTCCAATTGACCGACATTCCCCCTGCTCCGCGCGGTGTTCCGCAAATTGAAGTAACCTTTGAAATTGACGCCAACGGTATTGTTAATGTCAAGGCGAAAGACAAGGGGACCAATAAGGAACAGTCGATTACGATCAAATCGTCTTCCGGACTCAATGACGATGAAATCAATCGAATGGTGAAAGAGGCCAAAGAACACGAAGAGGAAGATAAGCAGCGTAAAGAGGAAGCCGATGTGCGCAACGAAGCCGATCAGCTGATTTTCTCGACTGACAAAACGCTGAAACAGCTTGGCGATAAAGTCGACGCGGCGGAAAAATCGAAGGCTAAAGATGCCGAAGATAAGCTGAAAAAAGCATTAGGCGGTAAAGATATTGACGCGATCAAGAAAGCGAAAGACGAACTGAACGAAGTGGTTCAGCAATTGTCCGTTAAACTTTACCAACAGGCATCGAAAGACAATAATAGTAATAGTCAGAACGGTCCGTCCGGAAAGACGAATTCCGGAAAATCAGGAAAAAAAGATGATAACGTCGTCGACGCCGATTATCATGAAGTCGACGACGATGATAAGAACAAGAAGAAATAATTGCGGGCAGCCGGAAGGAAGCAGTCCCGCATCTGTCTCTTATACACATCTCCGAGCCCACGAGACCCTAAGACATCTC
>UQRJ01000066.1 GCA_900543345.1 uncultured Sporolactobacillus sp.
GTGGGCTCGGAGATGTGTATAAGAGACAGGGTCGCCGATCAGGCGATCGCTTCCGGTATCCGCGGTTTTCTTAATTTTGCTCCGGTCCGGTTATCGCTGCCTCCCGATGTCTATGTCCGCCATGTCGACATGACGATCGAGCTGCAAGCACTGATTTATTTTTTAAATCATGCGATGGAAGAAAAGCAATCCGACTGATGTCCTCCCTCGGGAAGTGATACACTAGGAATGTCTAAATGTTGCCGGTCCATTGGTGCCGGCGAAAGAGTATGGATGAAATCATAAAGGTGGCATTGTAAGATGATTCAATTAAAGTCAAAAAAAGAAATTGCCGAGATGAAAAAATCCGGCCGGCTACTCGCGCTGACGCACCAAAAAATCAAATCGATGATCCGCCCGGGGATCACGACCTGGGATATTGAGGAATTCGTCAATGATTTTCTGGCAAAGCACGGCGCTACACCGGAAGAGAAGGGCTTTGAAGGTTACAAATACGCGACCTGTGCATCGGTCAACGACGAAATTTGCCATGGTTTTCCGAATAAGAAACCACTGAAAAGCGGCGATATCGTGACCATCGACATGGTCGTTAATTTGAACGGCGCCTTGTCCGATTCGGCGTGGAGTTACGCGGTCGGCACAGTTTCCGAAGAGGCTCGGCATCTGCTGAATACAACGAAGGAAGCCCTTTATGTCGGTATTGAGCAGGCCGTCGTCGGCAATCGCCTTGGTGACATCGGTCACGCGATTCAGGAATATGCCGAATCGAGAGGACTAAGCGTAGTCCGCGAATTTGTCGGTCACGGCATCGGCCCGACGATGCATGAAGATCCGCCGGTTGCTCACTACGGGAAAGCCGGCCGCGGTCTGCGGCTCAGAGAAGGTATGACGATCACGATTGAACCGATGCTCAATACCGGCGATTGGCGTGCCAAAGTTGACGCCAACGGCTGGACAGCGCGGACAGTCGACGGCTCACTGTCCGCTCAGTATGAACATACACTGGCGATTACCGCCGCCGGCCCGGAAATTCTCACTGCGCTGGACGATGACCGGGACGCTGCAGACTGAGGATTGCCGAGGACCCGGAACGCGGCACGTCCCGAGTCCCTTCGACGTCATTTGGCATTTTGTCTGCCGCCCGTCCGCAGATGTTAGACGTTAAGTGAGCAGTTTTAGAATAGAAACGCCAGTGCCGGCGCGGTCGAAGCGGCGAACCGCAAACTGAGCAGCATCACAATCGTATTCATCGACGCATGCATGAACATGTTTACCGCAATCCGCCGCGTCATTTGATACGTAAAGCAGAGAAAGCAGCCGATCAGGAAATAATTGAGCAGAAAACGCGGGTCCATGTGCATCAATGCGAAAATCAGCGAACTGACGCCCGCCGCAAGATAGACGCCGATCTTCCTGCGCAGGACGCCATAGATAATTTTACGAAACACGATTTCTTCGAGTATGGGGCCGACGATAGCGGCGACCACCAGAAAAAGAGGAAAAGTACGGATATAATCGGTGATTGCCTGGGTATGGCCGGAAGGTTTAAGCTGTCCGAAGATCGCAAAATCGGCCAGTGCGACTGCCCATTGGATGAAGAACAGCGCAAACACGCCGCCAATGGCCCAGAGAACGGAAAGGCCGGCCGCAAGTCTTTGCGTGCGCACGGCGGCCCGCCGCTCAGGGGCAAGCAGCACAAGCACGATCACCAGAGTGATTAGAAAAGCGGCACTGTAAAGAATCAAATAGCCGAGCTTCTCAGACGGGAAAAGATGAGCGAGCCAGAGGAATCCCGGCACTCTCGGTGCGGTGAAGCAGAGCAGATAAATCATCAGAATAGCGATATAACGTTTGGTCAAGATGGACACCTCATCTGCTGAACTGACCCGCCGCAAGCGGCCGGCCGTATATCGACTATTCTACCATAACCTGGCCGAACGGGCTTTGCAAAGCCATTTATGACGATCTGATTTTTTTCGGTAAAAACTTGCAAATCAAAGGGGAATTGATTATTATATTAGATGGATTAGCACTCAGGTTGAATGAGTGCTAACAAAGTATCTTACTTAACACCTTAAGGAGGGTTTTTTTCATGCTGAAGCCATTGGGTGATCGTATCGTTATCGAGCCGCAGAAAAAAGAAGAAAAAACGGCGGGCGGCATCGTGCTGCCTGACTCGGCCAAGGAAAAACCGCAGGAAGGCCGTGTGGCTGCCGTCGGACCGGGTAAGGTTTCCGATAAGGGCGAGCGGATTGCACTCGATGTCAAAGAGGGAGAAAAAGTCATCTACTCAAAATATGCCGGCACGGAAGTTAAATATGACGGTAAAACATATCTGGTCGTGCGTCAGGACGACGTTCTGGCAGTCATCGACTAAAAGTTTAATAAAACATATCGGGAGGGACTTTCCAAGATGGCAAAAGAAATTAAATTCGGTGAAGAAGCACGCCGTGCGCTGCTGCATGGCGTAGACGTTCTGGCAGATGCGGTCAAAGTAACGCTCGGGCCGAAGGGGCGTAACGTCGTACTGGATAAAAAATACGGTTCGCCGCTGATTACCAATGACGGTGTCACAATCGCCAAGGAAATTGAACTGGACGATAAGTTTGAAAACATGGGTGCCCGTCTGGTGGCCGAAGTCGCCAGCAAGACGAACGACGTTGCCGGTGACGGAACGACGACTGCAACAGTGCTTGCTCAGGCAATGATCCGCGAAGGTCTGAAGAACGTTGCTTCCGGCGCGAATCCGATGGGGATCCGTCGCGGCATTGAGAAAGCGACCGAAGCGGCTGTCGAAGGACTGAAAAAAATCTCCAAACCCATCAAGGGCAAGGACTCGATTGCGCAGGTTGCCGCTATTTCCGCGGCCGATGAACGCGTCGGCGAACTGATTGCCGAAGCAATGGAAAAAGTCGGCCACGACGGTGTCGTAACGACTGAAGAATCCAAAGGCTTCGCGACGGAAATGGATGTCGTCGAAGGCATGCAGTTCGACCGCGGCTATACATCGGCGTACATGGTAACGGATCAGGACAAGATGGAAGCGACTTTGGAAGATCCGTACATTCTGATCACCGATAAGAAAATCTCCAACATTCAGGAAATCCTGCCCGTACTGGAAAAAGTCGTTCAGCAGGGCAAAGCGATGTTAATCGTTGCCGAAGACGTAACGGGCGAAGCCCTGGCGACTCTTGTACTGAACAAACTGCGCGGGACGTTCAACGTCGTCGCCGTCAAGGCACCGGGCTTTGGCGATCGGCGCAAAGCGATGTTGGAAGATATCGCTGTTTTGACCGGCGGCCAAGTGATCTCCGGCGATCTCGGCCTTGAATTGAAAGAAACGACAGTCGATCAGCTCGGCACGGCCGGCAAGGTTATCGTAACGAAAGACAACACGACGATCGTCGAAGGCAAAGGGGCGCCCGATAAGATTTCGGCGCGTGTCGGCCAGATCAGGGCCCAGCTTGCCGAGACGACATCGGACTTCGACAAAGAAAAACTGCAAGAACGTCTGGCTAAACTGGCCGGCGGCGTGGCCGTCATCAAAGTCGGCGCTGCAACCGAGACGGAACTGAAAGAACGTAAATTGCGTATCGAAGACGCCCTGAACTCGACCCGTGCGGCCGTCCAGGAAGGTATCGTTGCTGGCGGTGGTACGGCGCTCGCCAATGTTATTAGAGACGTCGCTGCAGTCGAAGCGGAAGGCGACGAACAAACGGGTGTCAGCATCGTGGTTCGCGCACTGGAGGAACCGGTACGCCAGATCTGTGAAAATGCCGGACTTGAAGGTTCCGTCATCGTTGAGCAGCTGAAGACGAAGGAACCGGGTGTCGGTTATGACGCAGCCAAAGGCGTATGGGTCAACATGATCGATGCCGGCATCGTCGACCCGACGAAAGTTACCCGTTCGGCACTGCAGAATGCCGCATCCGTATCGTCGATGCTGCTGACGACCGAATCGGTTGTCGCCGACAAGCCGGAGCCGGAAAAAGCACCGGCCGCTCCGCAAGGTGCTCCCGGCATGGGCGGCATGATGTAATCACTGCCTGAATGCCCTACTGGACAGAAAATTTAGACCTTCCTTTAGGATTCTATGTACCGGTCATGTACCGGTACAATAAAAAATATTTTTGGACGTTTCTCATCTGTTCTCCGAACAAATGGGAAACGTCTTTTTTTCACGGCTTGATCACGTGCCGATAAATTCTCTGGGTCATCCATGTGAACAATTGCCGAAATCACACTTTATAGCTAATCGGGTTGCCATGACTAATCTTTGGTTAATTATTCCGGCATAACGCTCCGCTGCTCGGCGAAAGCCGGGAAAGCGAGATGATGAGCGATTTCATTGCACTTGTCTTAAAGGACTGGAAAACTGGGTTCATATTGAGGGCGCGTATAAAAGGGAGGCCGTGCGCCAATAAGCGGCAATTGAAAGGACTGTTCTAAATAGTGCACCGTCACTTTTCTTTCCGATTGATTAATCAGTAAAAAATAAATCTCCTCGTTAATCATCAGGTTATTCCTCCGTTTGGCGATCATTGTATTTATGTTTATCATGTTATGCATAAGCGTTTTGCACGGAACAACCCAAGGCTACATAGTTTGATTAGCGAAAATGGAATTGGGGGCGTACCTATGGACGGATTTGACCCGACCGCTAATCAATTACCTCCCGCGCGCACTGAAAATACAGCGAATGATCAAGCTGTGAATTTGCAGCGCATTCAGCAGCTGCAGGCTTTTTTTCAAAATCAGCAAATCACGAACCCGTATCCCTTGTATCCTTTCTATGGAAAAATCACGCAATATCAGGAAATTCCGCTTGCCGTTCCCGAGCAGAGGCAGTTCAGGCAGCCCGGCATCGAAAAATTAATGGCGCCAAGGCCGATTATTGAAAATCCCAATTATGCAGGAAGCGGAAAATTGGCTGGAAAAGTCGCTTTAATAACCGGAGGGGATAGCGGTATCGGAGCGGCTGTAGCCATTGCGTTTGCCAAAGAAGGAGCTGACGTCAGTATTGCCTATCTCGACGAACACGAAGATGCATGGAGAACGAAAAGCAGGATTGAACAGCTGGGACGAAATTGTTTGTTGTTGCCCGGCGATCTGCGAAACAAAGATCAGTGTCAAATCATTGTCGAACAAACGCTTCGGCACTTTGAGCATCTGGACATAGTATGTAATCATGTCGGCATTCAATTTCAGCAATTAGACATCATGGCGATTTCGGATCAACAGTTTGATGACACTTTCAAAGTCAATGTCTACTCCCATTTTTATACCACTCGTGCGGCTCTCCCATACTTAAAGGCAGGCAGTGCAATCATTGAAACGGCATCGGTCGTTCCTTATATTGGCGAGAAACAATTAGTCGATTATACAGCTACGAAAGCGGCCAATGTGGGCTGGACGCGGGCATTAGCCAATAATCTTGCTGAGAAAGGCATTCGTGTCAACGCTGTTGCGCCGGGGAGAATCTGGACACCGCTTATTCCATCCAGCTTCTCCCCGGATCAAGTTGCCATTTATGTGAATAATCCGTTGCGGCGGATGGGGCAGCCGTTCGAACTGGCACCCACCTATGTCTATCTTGCTTCGGATGACTCAAGGTTTGTGACCGGTCAGGTCCTGCATGTCGACGGAGGCGAGTCGACCAATTCTTAAGACGTGATGATACCCGGACGGCCAGGCATACACAGAGAATTTCGCGCTTAGCAGGATAGTGGGAAATACGAGCCGTATACATTTACCCGGAAGATTTTTTCTCAGCCGTCTTAAAGGAGAACGATCAAACGGGCATTAATCGATTTGATAGCCGTCAATGGTTAAAAAAATTTGATATTTTTGTGACAAACAGTTGAAAAATATTTCTTTTCATAGATTGAACATTGCATTTTTCTTTTCATCGTCGCACAATGAATAACGGTAGCGCTTTATCTTAAATACTTTTTATATAGATAATAAAGGGAAAGCTGACGACGACCGGCTTTCTTTCCCCCTAATTTGTATCCGGTGAATCGTTGATCCGGATACTTTTTTATTAAAATAATTTTATTGATATAGAATTAATAGCCGAACAAAATTCTTGGATAATAAATAGTAAAGGAACAGCGCGCTAATTGTGATGTAAACTTCAGACTGCGTTAATCAAATATTAATTTTTCTAAGGTATAACAAATAGTGGAAGCTGAATCAAAGCTTCTTTGTTTGCAGGAATAAGGTAATGACCCCCCTTTCGGACTCTGGCGAGTCTGTTTTTTTTTATAAAAAGAGGACGAGGTGCGAAAGTTGCCGTCCTGAGTCCGTCGATCCGATTATCAGTATTTTTGAATGGTGAAATTATCGCCCAGAAGCGTCCAATTTTGGGGGAAAGAAACCCCCAATGCCCAGTAACTGATGCCGCGCAGTGCGAATGTTTTGACCAATTCGAATTTTGCCAGTGCGCTACGCGCATCTTCAAACCATACGACATGCTGCCGCCCGTGCTCATCGGCATAGAAGAAATAGGGGGATTGCGCCTGAACATTGTAATGGATCTCGGCGCCGTAGCGGATGGCCCGGTCGACGGCCGCTGCCGTATCGAATGTTTCAGCTTCCTGCCCCTGGACATGCGGCAATAGCCAGTCGCGCGCATATATTTCGAAACCCATGGAAATTTTTTCGGGGGGAATCACCCGAACGGCATAGTCGAGAACCCGGCGCATTTGATCGACTGGAGAGATGGCTTGCGGCGGTCCGGATCGATAGCCCCATTCATAGGTCATTAGCACGACAAAATCGGCGATCCGCCCGTGGGCGGCATAATCGTAACCGTCATAGGACGGCGGATCTCCGTCGCCGGTTTTGGGCATAACGGCGGTAGATACGGACAATCCAAGTGGGTGCAGCATATCGACTGCCCGCTGCAAGAAACGATTATATCCTTCCCGATCGGAAGGTAGTACGTTTTCAAAGTCAATATTCAGTCCGCGATAGCCTTTTTCGCGGATGGTGAGGACCACTTGTTGCAAAAGTCGTTCGCCGATCTGCGGACGACTGAAGACGGCGTGGGCGGTGTCGCTTCCCGGATCGCCGACCGTGAAATTCACGATAGTCATCAGCGGCAGGACTCGGTGGCGCTTTGCTGCCGCAATGGCCACCGCGTCGTCCGGGCCGTTAGTCAACGTGCCGTCTTCGGAGACGTGATAAGCAAACAACATAACGGAAGTCAGCAACTGTCCCTGTTCGTCGATGGACTGGACGGCCTCACTCCCCGGTTGATACGTATAAGCGTTGACGTCGATCGCCAGTTTTGCGCCCGGCGCGCCGGGGACGGGAATTACCAGCGATTGCCCGACAGCGAGACGGTCGGGATCGGTCGGTCGGTTGGCGGCGACCAGTGCCGATACGGTTGTTCGGTAATGATTTGCGATGTTCCAAAGCGTTTCTTTGCTGCGAACCACATGAATGATCAAGGCCATCGCCCTTCCCATGCAGGATGTCTCATCGTTCTTATATCACGTCTATGCAATTGGCACCGATTTATGAATATCATGCGGTTCGTCCAGACGTTTTCTTGTCGACCGAATAAAATAAAAGGACGAAAGGAGATGTGGCTGATGAGTCACGGACCGACTCCGCCCTTTTATCCGGATCCACCGGCAGGATGCAACCTCGACAGTTTCAAGCCGAAAAAAAAGAAGAAAAATAAAGTGGGTAAATGTAAAAATAAGGTGATCGTCAATCTGATTCTCAAATTCGACGATCAGGAGATCAAGATCAAATGCTAAGTGCCTTTTCTTTTTAAAAAGGCTTTTTTTAATATTAATCGGTTAATTTTTTCTATAATTCATATATTTTCAGGCTGGGCTAAGAAAATCCTCAAAATAACCAGACGGTTTGTCCGCGCCGAACGGAATTTTTCGACATAGAATGTATTATCAATGAAGAAAGGATGATTTAAGGTGGTTTTAAGCAGTTTAACTAATCCGAAATTGCAGTCCGTTTTGCAAAATCTGGTTCCGGGTACGGTGTTGAACGAAATTCAGCTGGATAACGGCAATGCGCTGGCGACGCCGACCTTCATCAATTACAATCGGTTGACCGGCACCGTTTTACTCAGCGTCGGCGGCCTGGTGACGCATGTCAGCGCCACAGACATTCAGACAATTCAGCTGACCTGATCCGACAGGGATTCCGATGGGTCGGAATCCTGTACATAGTACCGCCGGTCAGATCGGAAATGTGCGAATTTACTCCTCGTTCTGTCCATGCAAGTCCGGCTGCCGGTTAATAAACTATACTATCACGATGAAGGAGTTGAAATGAGTTGGGAAAGAAAGAAAAAGTGATTGTGGTCAAAGGATATGTTCCGGAACAGGAAGATCCGAAAGATAAACCCGCCGACCGCCCCGTGTCCGTCGATCCATGCAAAAAGCACCGGGTCAGCGAAGACGGTTTAGTCTATGAAGCGGTCACTGATCAGTCGTTGTTTTGCGAACAGGATCCTCGTCCGCTTTTGAGTAACCGATTTGCCGAATTGTCGGTTGATGTCAAGGATCCGAGCTCGCGCGTCTTGCTTGAAGGTGTGGTTGAATGGAAACCAGATAGCCTTTCACTTCTGGGCGGTGTCATCGGCATCATCAACGCCGGCATCATTCTCGGTATCCCCGCCGTCATCCGCGTATGGAAAAAGAACGCCAACGGCAGCAAACCGATCGCCGAAAGTCGTGATGCGGCACAACTGTTTGCGGTTCTCGGCGACATTTTAAATACGGATCCGACCGATGAAATCCGTGCCGTCGATTTTGCTTATACGTCGACACCGTTCCATGCCGTCGACAATAATCCGGATTGTGGGAAAAACAAATATTTCTTGACAATTGATCTGGATACGTCGATCATTCCGGGCACATTCCTGACCAACATCATTGGCCTGGTCGGCGAACCGCCGAAGCTTTCCAGCGATAATGTCAGAAACTACAGCTTTACTGCCCTGGAAATCGGCGCCAATCCCGATAAGTCCTGCGACTGATGTGTATCTGCCGGTTAACCAAACAAAATGCCGCTCGATTCCGGGCGGCATCTTTTTAGCAGGCGCGATAGACAGGCCGTCGTCGCGCAGACGGGGAACAGTTACAGCAATCCGCCGTCGGATTTTCGGGTGCGCTTGACTTTGTCCATTGCCGCCTCGACTTCTCCGCGACTGTGTCCCGTACGCTGCTGGAGATCGCTGACCAGTGTGACGCGTTTCATGATCTGATCGTTTTTCATGATTTGCGCCACTTTCCGTTCGAAATCACTCAGCATCTTTGTTCCCTCCTTTTTTTTATTATAACGAACATATGTTTCATTTTCCAGTATACAGGAACATATATTCGCGTATAATAAAAGTAGAGGTGATGGTCGTGCGAGGAGACATCGTCGATATGATATACCGGGATCGAACCGGGGCGTTTACCCGGCGGCGGATCCGAATTCTGAACGATGGCGGCGACTATATTCGCGCCTATTGTTACACCCGCCGGCAGGTCCGTACTTTTTCCCGGCTGCGGATTCTGGCAATGGTCAGGGTGTATGCCGCCGGAGGTGCTGAAAAAGTGCAATGATCGGACATTCAGTGGGCGCCATCCGTTTTTTCTTCGGTGCGATAGATAGAAACGTCGACCGGTCGGGCGAGGAAGGATTCGGCTTTAATGTTGAAACTCACGTAGTGCGGGGCCGACTGGTGCGCCTTGACATCCTGCATGCTTTTCCATTTTTCGATCATAATGAAACAATTGGGTGCAGAAACTTCTTCATAGAGTGCATAATCGATATTGCCGCTCTCGTCGCGCGATCCGGCAATCAGCGGTACGGATTCGTTCAGAAAATTTTCTCTCATTTCAGGAGCGACATAGAACAATGCGTGGATAATAATCATTTTGGCACCTCCTTGTCTATTGTAACAAGACGGAACGAAAAACACATGTTTTTGATCGGTCGGTGCGAACTTGAAAAAGTTTCCGGTCCGGCTGGCGCGGGATTCCGGGCAACCTAAGCGTAAAATCCGAAAGGAGGGCGGGAAGAATGTCGCTCTGCGGTAAAATCGGGCTGGCGGCGGTCGCTTTGCTATCGGCTTTGTCCGCCTCCACCCCCGCCGTCTATGGTGCGGAACCAGCGCCTGTCCGGCTGACGGTCAAAACGTTATCAGAAGGAATTTTATATCCGGTGATTGAATCCGGCCGTGTGTCTCCGGACGTTCGTGAAACGATTGATCGAACGTTCCGCCATCACGCGCGGAGAATCGCGAAGTTGGACCGCGTTTATAAAAAGCAGTATCAACAAGATCAGCTCATCAGTGCGGCCGGACCGTATTACGCGGCGACGCGGCCAATCGTGCGTTATAACAGGGATAGCCGGCTAAGTGTCTCATTCGTCGACGAATCGTACACAGGCGGCGCCCACGGCAGTCATTTAGAAACCGTCTATAACTTTGACACCCGGACCGGCCGCCGGATCCGCTTGGGCGAAGTGATCCGCAACGTGGCTGCCCGGAAAAAGGTTGACAATTATGTGAAACGGCGGATGAGTGAACTTCGCAGCCAGGGCCGCTACGATTTCTTCATTGGCGCGTTTCGCGGCATCGATAGCCGTAACGGCATGTTTTACTTCCAGGACCGGGGCATCGTTCTCGTGTTTCAGGAATATGAAGTCGCACCGTATGCAAACGGCATCATCCACCTGAACGTGCCGCGCGATGTGTTTTGTCCGAAAAAGAATATGAGAAACTTAACAAAATTAAGCTTTTCTTAAGTAAAAGGGTTTATTCTATAATTGTTGAGGCAAGAATTGAAAGTACTTCCCCCTATTTAGTTGGGCTCCTGAAAAGGAGCTTTTTTTTGCCCACTCTGCCCGGCGACAGGTCGTCAGGTATGTGGAAAACATCCCGCCGTTAAGCGGGACGGTGTTAATTTTTCTTCAATCTCCTGGCGAAGGCGTTACCGAGTGATTGGATACACTGTACCATTATGATCAGAACGATGATCACAGCATACATCACATCCGGCTGGAACCGGGTATAGCCGAATTGATAAGCGAGATCGCCGAGTCCCCCGGCACCGACCATCCCGGCCATCGCCGTCTCGCCGATCAGGCCAATCGTGGCGATCGTCAGGCCGAGGACAATCGGTGCACGGGTTTCGCGAATAATCACATACCAAACGATTTTCGGAATCGAGATGCCCATCGACTGATAGGCCTCGATGATGCCGCGGTTGACTTCGAGCATCGCCGATTCGAGCAGCCGGGCGATATACGGCGCGCAGGAAACAACGAGCGGAAAGATGACGCCGCGCACGCCAATCGTCGTGCCCACGACGAATCTGGTCAGCGGCAGCATCAGAAACAATAAAATCTGTCTCTTATACACATCTCCGAGCCCACGAGACCCTAAGACATCTC
>UQRJ01000067.1 GCA_900543345.1 uncultured Sporolactobacillus sp.
AGATGTCTTAGGGTCTCGTGGGCTCGGAGATGTGTATAAGAGACAGATGTAAGATGTATTTTCGTCGATTAATTTATACTATTCTAAATAAAGAGTCCATTCAAAGGTACGAGCCGGCGAATGAAATCAACTTTTATCGGGAGGTAAAAAAAAACATGATCATTGGCATCCCCAGGGAATTGAAAAACAATGAACGTCGTGTCGCGATTACTCCGGCAGGGGCACATTTTCTTACGCAGCAGGGGCATACGGTTTATGTGGAATCGGGGGCCGGCGCAGGAGCCGGGTTCACCGATCGGGAGTATCAGGAGGCCGGAGCCAAGTCGACCACGGCAGCAGAAGCATGGTCGGCAGAGTTGGTCATTAAAGTCAAAGAACCGGAACCGGAAGAATATCACTTTTTCCGTCCTGGTTTGATTTTGTTCACCTACCTCCATCTGGCACCGGCAGTCGGCGCAACATTGACCAAAGCGCTCGTCGATCATAAAGTCACAACGATTGCTTACGAAACGGTTCAACGCCGCGACGGCGTGCTGCCGCTGCTGCAGCCGATGAGCGAAGTCGCCGGACGGATGGCCGTGCAGATCGGTGCACAATATTTGGAAAAATTTAGCGAAGGTACCGGCAAAGGAATTCTGCTCGGCGGCGTACCCGGCGTCTCGCGCGGTAAGGTGACGATCGTCGGCGGCGGCATCGTCGGAACGAACGCAGCGAAAATCGCCGTCGGTCTCGGGGCGGATGTCACGATTCTCGATATCAGCGCCGATCGGCTGCGCGACCTCGATGACATTTTCGGTAGCGCGGTTAACACGGTGATGTCCAATCCATACAACATCGCCGCCGCGGTCAAGGACGCCGACCTTGTCGTCGGCTGTGTGCTGATCCCCGGCTCCAAAGCGCCGAAACTGGTCACCGAAGAAATGGTGGCGTCAATGCCGAAAAATTCGGTCATCGTCGATGTGGCAATCGATCAAGGTGGCATCGTCGAAACATCCGATCACAGCACGACGCACGACAATCCAACCTATGTCAAACACGGCGTCATTCATTACGCCGTCGCCAACATGCCCGGTGCCGTACCGCGGACCTCGACACTGGCGCTGACCAATGTCACGATTCCATATGCGGCGAAAATCGCGGCGAAGGGTTACGCCAAAGCCTGCCTCGAAGACGATGCGCTGCTGAAAGGACTGAACACGCTTGACGGTTACGTCACTTTCAAGGGCGTTGCCGATGCGCACGGCTATCAATACAAAGAGGCTCGCGATCTGTTGAGGGTAGCTCATGCCTGATTAAACTGAGTCGGTCCACGTTTAGAAGGACGGCGCGTCCGGCGCCGTCCTTTTTTGGTTCGCCAAAAACGGAATACTTCCGCCATTCGACCGGCACGACGATGAATCGACAACTTTTGTCGTCTTAGCGCAGCTTTTGCTTGCGCCAAATATAAATAGGTCCAAGATCGCGCCGATTGGGACCAAGTTTGAAACGAATCCGACGACTCAGATCAAGTTATTCTTTTTTAATTTACATAATTTATCTTATGTTTTTCCTTAATAATGCATCTTGAATCGATTGCCGATCTCCTGCAGACAAGCATCCCGCGCTTTATCGAATGCGGATCTTTTAGCGAAAAATCAGCAACTGACCGATTGGCAGTACAAGAGCTGTGATCAGGCGGCGTGCTTGTTTTCCTGGATATTCAGGGATCCATGACAAATTGCGACTCATACAATTGGCGGTAGACGCCGCCGCGGCGAAGCAGCTGCTCGTGAGTCCCCTGCTCGGCAATTCCTTTTTTAGTCACGACAATGATCCGGTCGGCATGGCGGATCGTCGCCAGCCGATGGGCAATGATCAGGGTCGTCCGATTGGCCGCCAATGTCTCTAGCGACTGCTGCACGGCCGCTTCCGTCGCCGTATCCAGCGCCGAAGTCGCCTCGTCGAGGATCAGGATCGACGGATCTTTCAGGAACATGCGGGCAATCGACAGTCGCTGTTTTTGGCCGCCGGACAGTTTAACGCCGCGCTCACCGATAATGGTGTCCAGCCCCGCCGGCAACTCGCGGACCGTCTCTTCCATCCGGGCAAGACGAATCACACGCCAGATTTCTTCATCGGTGGCGCTTAGCTTTCCGTAGGCAACGTTTTCCCGCAGCGTTCCGGAAAAGAGGAACACATCCTGCTGCACAAGGCCGATCTGTGCGCGCAATGAAGCAAGTGTCATTCGGCGAATGTCAATTCCGTCAATAGTAATGGCGCCGCCGTCGACTTCATAAAAACGCGGCAATAGGCTGCAGAGCGTTGTCTTGCCGGCACCGGTCGGTCCGACGAAGGCAACGGTCTCGCCGCTGTGGATGTGCAGCGTAATATGTTCAAGCACGGGGCGGCCCGGCTCATAACCGAAACTGACATCGCGGTAGGCAATCTCGCCCTGCAGTCCATGCACGTCAATGGCATCGGGGGCGTCGACAATCTCCGGCTTTAAGCTCAGCAATTGCCGGAAACGTTTGAATCCGGCCATGCCCTGTGGAAAAATCTCGATAATCAGATTAATATTTTCAATCGGCCGAACAAAGACATTGGCTATCAGTAAAAAAGCAACAAACTGTCCATAAGTCAGCCGACCGTGAATGACGAACCAGGCACCGCAGATCAGCGTAAACAAAGTGATCAGCCGAACGATAAAATAGTTGATCGAATTATTGGCGCCGAGGATGCGATAAGAGCGCAGTTTCGCATGGCGATAATTCCGATTATTCGTTTTAAAGCGCCGATTTTCGTACGCCTCATTAGCAAACGCCTGCACGACACGGATACCGCCGACGGCATTTTCCACATTGGCATTAAACGCGGCAATATCGCGATAAATCCGATCGGTGGCATGGGTCATTTTAACATTATAAACAACTAAAAAAGCCGTCAGCGGCGGAATGAGTGCAAAAGTCAACAAAGCAAGCTGCCAGTTGATCGACAGCATCAGCAGCAGTGAGCCGACTGTCGACATCACAGCGATAAAAATCCCTTCCGGCGCGTGATGAGCCGTTTCGCCGATATTAAACAGATCGGTCGTCAGCCGAGATAGCAAATGGCCGGTCTTGTGATTGTCGAAGAAACGGAACGAGAACTGTTGAATATGGGCAAACAGCTGCCGGCGCATATCGCCCTCGATACTGATTCCCAGTTTATGCCCCCAATAAGTGACAATATACTGCAGGCAAGTATTGAGCAAATAAAACAGGAATAGGCCGACCGAGGCCAGAACGATCAACGACCAGTCTCGCCCCGGCATCAATTTATCGATCACCTGATTGACGGCCATCGGAAAGATCAGTTCAAGTAATGCGGAAACGACGGCACAGGAGAAATCGAGCAGAAATAATTTTTTATACGGTCGGTAATAGGAAATAAATTCGCGGATCAAGGGCTTCCCTCTCCTCAACGTTAAATCGCCACAGAGCCATTGTCATAATCGGTCCAGCCACGGAAAATCGGCGTCGGACGGCATACGCCAATCCCCGCGCGGCGATAGGCTGACCGTGCCGACTTTCGGTCCGTCGGGAACAGCCGTCCGCTTGAACTGCTGAGTGAAAAAGCGGCGGAAAAATACCTTTAGCCACTTCCGAATCGTTGCCTCATCATATCTATTCGCAAAAGCATAGCCGGCCAGAAACAGAATCCGCCGCGGGTCGAAGCCGCAGCGCACAAAATAATAAAGGAAGAAATCGTGTAGCTCGTAGGGCCCGACAATGTCCTCGGTTTTCTGGGCAATTTTTCCGGTGCTGCTTTTCGGCAATAATTCCGGCGTGACCGGCGTATCCAGGATATCGAATAAAACGGCGGCAGTGGCTTGTTCCGCTTCTTCTTCTGCTACATAGCGGACAAGATAGCGAACAAGTGTCTTCGGTACGGAGCAGTTGACTGCATACATCGACATCTGATCGCCATTGTAGGTGCTCCAGCCAAGTGCCATCTCGGAAAGGTCGCCGGTTCCCACAACCAGCCCGCTCTCTTTGTTGGCTAGATCCATCAGAATCTGCGTCCGTTCCCGTGCCTGGACGTTCTCATAGGTTACATCATGGACAGCCGGATCATGACCGATGTCCTTAAAATGCTGCAGGCAGGCATCGACAATATTGATCTCGCGCAGCTCGCTGCCGAGCCGCCGGCACAACTCCACGGCATTCCGGTAGGTACGGTCCGTCGTTCCGAAACCGGGGAGGGTCACAGTCAGAATGTCTTGACGCGGCCGGCCGAGCAGATCGAACGTTTTCGCGATCACTAAAAGCGCCAGTGTCGAATCCAGGCCGCCGGAAATGCCGACAACAGCGCGGCGCAGGCCGGTATGTTCGAGCCGTTTGGCCAGTGCCGCACTTTGAATATTAAAAATTTCCCGACAGCGTTGCCGGCGCTGATCCGAATCGGCGGGCACGAACGGATGCGGATCGACAGCACGGTCGAAGGTGCCGCAATCCGTACTGTCGAATGAAAAATCGACGGTATGCGTCTCCCATGGAATAATCTCCCGCGCCTGGCGGAAGCTGCTATTTTTAATCCGCTGAAGCTCAAGCCACTTTGTATCGATAATCGCGGTGATCACTTCGTTATGGCGCTGAAAGCGTTCATTTTCCGTGAGCATCCGCCCGTTTTCGGCAATCAGCAGCTCGCCGCCGAAAACGACATCGGTCGTCGACTCACCGATTCCCGTCCCGGCGTAAAGGTAAGCCGACAGGCACCGCGCACTTTGCGACGTGATCAGTTGACGGCGGTAATCGGATTTGCTGACGACTTCGTTCGAAGCGGAGAGGTTGCCGATGATCGCTGCGCCGGCAAGTGCCAAATAGCTGCTCGGCGGTACGACACTCCATAAGTCTTCGCAGATTTCAAAACCGAAGCGGACTGATTGGCTCTGAAAAATCAGATTGACGCCAAATGGGACTGCCTTCTGAAAGGGCAGATCCACAGCGCCGACCAGTCGGTTTTTCCCCGACGTAAACCAGCGCTTTTCGTAGAATTCCTCATAATTCGGTATGTAGCTTTTCGGTACAATTCCAAGAACCGTACCATTGAATAAAAGATAAGCGCAATTATAAACGGCCGTTCCCACGTTTAACGGAGCGCCAACGGCAATGAGGATGTCCCTTCCCTTTGAAAACGCACACAGCTCGGCAAGCCCCTGTTCCGCCGCGTCGAGCAGCGCCTCCTGCAAGAACAAATCGCCGCATGTATACGACGTTACGCAAAGTTCCGGAAAAACGACAAGTTTCGCCTTGCCGGAGGTAGCCTGATCGATACACTTTTCTATATTGGTCACGTTAAAGGTCACATCCGCAACTTTCGTCAGTGGACAAGCGGATGCAACCCGGATAAAATGTCCCGCTTTCAAACCGAAATGCCTCCTTAGTCGATCCATAATCATTGAAAGTGCCCGTTCATTGCACCTCCGAATTCACAAAAAAGGCCTCCCCATCGTCAAGAGAGGCGTTTATCATCGTCAAATCACAATCAACTCATTTACTGAATAAAATTTTTACATTAATCATAAAATGGACTTCACTGTTTGTCAACAAACGGTCGATTCCCTTTTACGTTCCAGATAGTCGCGGATCTTCGCTCCGATCGTCTGAATCACCGCCAATGCTTCCCGGCGATCCGGAATTCCGGAGGTCAATACGGCAATCGAAAGCGTATGTGTTCCGGATTGGAAATAAGCCGCATCATGATCAATTTGTTCCATTTCGCCGGTTTTATTATAAACGCAAACCCCGACATCGGACCGTTCGTCGAAAAGCGCCGGTAGTTTATAGCGGAACTGCTGATGTAGAAACCAGGAGCGGATTTGCGGCGTTTCAAGGTGATCCAGCGTCATGATCCGTGTGATCATTCGGCAGGCATTGTCCGCATTGATCAGATTCCGTTTCCCTGCCGCTGCGGCGGAGCCGTCCATTAGCTTGCGGGCAAGCATCGTGCCGGTATAACCCTGACTGTGGATCCAGCGTTGGATCGTCGTCGTACCGAAGTAATCGATCAGCATATTTGTGGCCGTGTTGTCGGAAACATTGATCATCAACGCCAGCAGATCGCGCAACGTCCACGTTCGAATACCGAGTACTTGCAAAACACCCGACCCGCCGACCCGATCGCCATCCTTCAAACAGACGGTCCGATCGAAGAGATCCGTTTCTTTTTTTGAACGTTCACAGGCGTAAAGTAGAATCGGCAGTTTGATCAGGCTTGCCGACAGCATCGGCAGCGATCCATTCACGGCGAAACGGAAACCGTCCGATCCGCTTGCCCGAACGGCAAGGTGCGGACCGAAAGGAGCGGCTAACGTCGACAAATCGTCGCCCAGTTTCGATTCAGCGTCATTTTTCGCCATCTCCCTCGCCCTCCTCTTGCCAATAACGCCGGCAAACGCATAATTCTTCCTCGTAGGTCGTTCCGGCGATTTCAGTCCGGATCACTTGACTGCCGGGAGTCTGCGAGTGAATCATCGCCCCATCCCCGGCATAGATGCCGACATGGTGAACGGACCCCTTCCCCTTATCGTCAGCGAAGAAGAGCAAGTCACCGGGATGCAGCGTACTCTTCGACACGCGCCTTCCGCGCTTAGACTGATCGCCCGCATCCCGGGGGATCAGGTACCCGCCCGTACGCATCATCGAGTAACTGAACCCTGAACAATCATAGCCATAAGCGCTCAGTCCCGACCAGAGATAATCCAGATTCATAAAGCGATCAGCGTTATGGACAATCGCCGCGCCACTTAGCGGATCGCGCCGCGCCGGGAAAACGACATCGTCCGCGCGCAGCCAGCCCTCCCCGATCGGCGTCACGACGCGGACCAGATCCTTTTCCGATGTCAGATAATCAAGAAATGTGCCAAAACTAAGGGCAAAAATCGGCTGTCGATGCGTATCCCAAAGCATCGTGAATTTACTCTGCACCATGACTTTCGTCGACGTCTCTATGGCCAACCCTGCCCGTAGATGTGCGGTCGGTATCCAACCGGGGTAACCGCGTGAATCTTTAGCTGAGGCTTGAGACGGAACAACCACTTTGGACCACGTTCCCCGCTGCTCATCGACAATCACGTCGTCACCGAACAGGACTTGCGATTGCAACCTTTTTTCCGTGCACAGCGCGATGGTCTCCTCCCGCGACATGTCGTCGAGCCACTGCCGCATATCCGGATGAGGCCGGACTGCCGGACGGTCGACCTTACGCACGGATTGCGGATCGGTCCATAGCGAAGTTACCGGTACGGCTACGCGCATTTTTGTCATTATGTTTCGCTCCCTTTACCGCCGGCGATCCGAATAGCTTTGATTCCCAGGCCGGGTCGATCGGGCAGGATAATCTCATTTTTTTGATAGCGAATGCCGCCCGTCACGGGATTTGAAGTAAACATCAGCGGTGTATCGAGATCACAACGCGTGACATTTTTCTTCGCAGCCGCAAAATGAGCGGCCGCCGAGACGGAAACGGGCGACTCGACCATGCAACCGACCATACATTCGATACCGTAAGCTTCTGCCAGTGTGTTGATTTTTTCGGCGCCGGCAATGCCGCCTGCTTTCATCAATTTAATATTGATCAAGTCGCAACCGTGCATCGCAAGCAGCCGGGCGGCGTCAGCGGGGCTGAAAATACTCTCGTCGGCCATGATCGGCGTCGCAACGCTTGCGGTCACTTGCTTCATTCCAGCGAAGTCCCGGGCGGGTAGCGGCTGTTCGACCAGCTCGATCTGAAGTCCCATTCGTTCCATCCGGCGAATCGACGAAATGGCCTGTTTAACAGTCCATCCTTGATTCGCATCAAGCCGTAATCTCACGCCGTTCCCGACACTTTTGCGAATGGCTTCGACGCGTGCCACATCTTCGGCTTCCGATGAGTTGCCGACTTTTACTTTCAGCGTAGCGAAACCGTCGCCAACCAATTTGACGGCATCTTCAGCCATTTCTTCCGGAGAATTGACACTGACGGTAAAATCGGTTTGAATCCGATGGCGGTAGCCTCCAAGCAGTTGATAAAGCGGAAGCCCCGTTTTTTTACCGAGGCAATCATAAAGGGCAATATCGATTGCCGCCTTAGCGCTGGAATTATGGACAAGTGCCGTCTCCAGCACTTCGTGAATCCGTTCATGTCGTTCGATCGGCAGTCCGATCAGCTGCGGACGAAGGACATTGCGCACCGCATAATTGATACTTGCCAGACTGTCCCCCGTAATCACATGGGTCGGCGGCGCCTCGCCGAATCCGACGGTGCCGTCGTCACAGATCAGGCGGACCATGACGCTTTCTGCTTGGCGTACCGTGCGCAATGCCGTTTTAAATGGTTTGATCAGCGGAATCGATAGTAATTCGGTTTCGATATCAGCGATTTTCATCCTTGACTTCCCTTCCGTGTGTATTCGTATGTATTTTCCGCATGCCGCGGATTACCTGACGCCCGGCGCAATCGACAATCGTTTCATATCTGCATCGAGAACGCCCTGCACGCCGAGCGGCAATGAAAAGTTGGGGGCACAATGACCGATTAGGAAACCGCTTACTGCCGGTTTTCCTGCGGCGGATAAGTAATTCTCCAGTACTTCGTCTATAGAAAAAGTCGGTTCCTGGAGGTCCGACTCGTCCGCTGAAAAATTGCCGACAATAAAACCGGCCGCCTGATCCAGTTTCCCCGCCAAACGCAGCTGATTCAGCATCCCGTCCACCCGGTAAGGCGCTTCGTTAATATCTTCGATCAGCAATAATTTTTCCTCGGTATCAATCTCAAAGGGCGTGCCTAACGAGCTGACGAGCAGCGACAGATTGCCGCCGACAATCATTCCCTCCGCTCTTCCATCATTAATGATCTTTAGCGGCGAAATATGCTCATCGTATTTCAACGAGACCGCCTCGAATAATTGCGAAAACAATTGCTTGGATAACAGCGGAACATTCTCTTCGCCAAGATCAGAGGCCAGCATCGGCCCATGAAATGTCACCATCCCCGCCTGCTGCCGGATCGCCGTATGAAGATATGTAATATCGCTATACCCCCAGAAAATTTTCGGATGGCTGCGGATCAGCTCGTAATCCACCCGATCAGCGAAACGTGCACTGCCGTACCCGCCGCGGGCACAGACAATTGCCCGGACTTCATCGTTAAGAAACATGTCATGCAAATCGCTTAATCGTTCCTCGTCGCTGCCGGCCAAATAACCATCCCTTCGCCCCAGGTTCCGGCTTGTTCGAACGGTAAAGCCGAGGTCGTTCAGCCACTCAATCGCCCGGCCGAGCTTTCTTAAATCCGGCGGTCCGGCCGGACTGATCACACCGATGGTATCTCCTTCCTGCAAATGTTCCGGATAAATCATCGGCTCATCCCTCCTTTGCTTACTTGCGTGTTTCCCGCTGCTGAATTCGTTACTTTATTATATCAGAAATGGCATTTTTATTGTTCATCGTCTTAAAATATTCCGAATAGTCCGCGTTTTCCAATAGCTAAAACTGCGACAACTGATCTCTTCTTTTCTTTTTTCTCATATTTCCAGCTTCTTGTTCTGCAGTTGGGCCGCGGCCCCTTATTTACGCCCGATCTGAGCAAACGCGGATGGCCCGGCCAACTTCGGTATGCCGGGACGACGAATAGTTATCGCTATACTCAATCCGATCGATCTTACATCCCGGCCCGATGGTCACATGATTTCCACGGACCACACGCGCCGTTGTGTATTCCAGATCGATATCGCCGCCCGCAATTAAGTCCGCCTGAAAATTAACAATCGGGCCCTGATGAAACAGGGTACGTTTCTTTTTCACCGTAATCTGGTTGCTGTGGATTTCCCGGACATAGTTATCTGCGTCAATTTTCAATGCAATCAGAATTGATCGGCAGCGAAGCAACCCGCCGACAAAAATCCCGCCGGTCATTTCCATCCGGGTCAGCGATACGTTCCCCCGCACATGAAGCAGGCCGTGTACTTTCGCTTCCTGTCCGAAAAAATCACGTTCACACAGGAGCCTGCCGTAAATAACCGATTGACTGGCAGCACACTGCTGTTTGACCTTTGTTATGCCAATCAAGCGCATCTCGTTCGCTTGCAAGAGATGAAGCACCGTCACTTCACCCAGATTGCTGAAATAGCCACAATCCATATTTCCATCGACCAAGCACTCGCCTCCTATCTTACACGTTTCCGCTTTGAGATCGCCGTCGATTCGACATTTCCCCATCATCCGTACTTTTTTAAAGCTTCCCCCGCCGGTCGTGCTTTCGCCGACGACAGTCAGCTTTCTACCTTTCACCTTTTTCAATCGTTCGCCCTCTCACTCATCACGGGCTGTCCTTTTTCAGCAAATGGGATGGGTGATGCCGTTTCCCGTCTGCTGCCGGCTTTACCCCACTTATCGTGCCCTCGCCATCCGCGTCCTCACGACGGACAACGCATCTATTCTAACACAACCGGATAAAAGCAGGTCCTCCCTTCTTAACGTTTCGATGTATGAAAGCCGTTCGACCAGACAAAATAAATTTAAAGAAACCCAAGTAGATAAAAAGAAAAAGGGAGGTTCCGGGAAATGGCGCGACGTTATAAAGCGGTACTGAATTGTTTCGGCACGGCTCAGATTAACCATCGCAATCCGGCCGTCATCGCCTGGTGGTCGGCAGCTTTACCCGGTTTTGGGCATATGTTGCTGAATATGCATCTCAAAGGCAACATTTTCTTTCTGACTGAAATGGTAATCAACCTCCAATCGCGTCTCAATCTCGCCATCGTCTATACACTGACCGGTCAGTTTAAAGAAGCCGGGGAATTGCTGGATACCCGTCTGATTTTAATTTATATTCCTTTTTATATTTTCTGTATTTGGGACAGTTACCGAAGCACGATAGATGTGAACATGATTTGTCGTATTGTCGATCTGAAACCAATCAAGATGCGCGCATTTGACATGCAAACACTCGAAGTGTGTTACCTCGACCGGCGAATTCCGCATGCCGCGGCGATCTGGTCGCTGTTTTTACCGGGGCTCGGGCAGATTTATAATCGTCGAACATTAAATGCATTCACGCTGATTTTCTGGACAATCATGATTACATACTTTTCCCGTGATCTTCAGAGTCTGCTGCTTCTTGCTCACGGACAATTCGAACAGGCGCGAAACGTGATCGATATGGAATGGGCGCTCTTCATTCCGTCCGTCTGCTTCGGATCCGCATATGACGCCTACATCGCGACGATCGAATATAATCAGTTATTTATGCATGAACAAAGTGAGTACCTGCGCAGAGAATGGCAGCGAGGGCGCCCGAATACCACATTACCGGGCAAAAGGAGGCAACCTATTGTTTGAGGTATTGAGTGTTTTCGAACCTGTCTCTTATACACATCTCCGAGCCCACGAGACC
>UQRJ01000068.1 GCA_900543345.1 uncultured Sporolactobacillus sp.
GAGATGTCTTAGGGTCTCGTGGGCTCGGAGATGTGTATAAGAGACAGATTCTACACTTTGACGCGCAGGAACTCACGGTGATCAGCGATCAAAGAGATTGGCAGGAAGGGCAAAACATCTATTTTGGCTTTGACCAGCGAAAAATGTATCTATTCGATCGGGAGACGACGAATACGATCGGATTTCCCGATCGCGGAAAATATGACTCCGTCGTTGCGCTTTCACGTACCGACGGAGTGGTTAGCGATCATTGATTGGGCAATCCATTCAGCGAGGAGCATGAGGACAATGGAAAAGGAAATTAAATTTATTCATCTCTCAGACATTCATCTGACGCCCGCAGACGGAAAAAATATTTATCAAATGGGCATTGATCGGACAAAGAAGTTTCGTGCGGTATTCGCCGATATCGTCCGGCGTGACTTGCGGCCCGACTTTTTTCTGATCAGCGGCGACTTGATTCATGAAGGAACTGCCGCCGACTATCGTGAATTGAAAGCAATGATCGAATCGGAAAAAAAGCGGCTCGGCGTTCCGGGTTTTGTTTGCCTCGGCAATCATGATAATCGCCGGGCTTTTTGGGAGGGCTTCAAAAATTGTCCCAATCAACCGGAGGAACGCGAGTATTACTATTCGACAATGATCGGCGCGTTCCGCCTAATTGCGCTCGACAGTAAGCAAGTCGGCCGCGAGGAGGGGAGGATTTCCGACAAGCAACTGGCCTGGCTTGAGAATCAGCTGAAACGGCCGGCCGCATTGGGTACCGTGATCATGCTGCACCATCCGCTGAATTGTGCGCCGTTCCATCTGATGAAATACAGTATCCTGCAGAATACCGACCATCTGGCCACTGTCCTCCGTGGTACGGATGTTTTAGCCGTCCTCAGCGGGCATGTTCATTTTTATGCCAATTATCAGGTAGCGGGCATTCTGAATTCGGTGGTCACCGCCGTTTCCTATGGTATTGACTGCACACGCCCGGATCGACATCCGTTCATCGACGACAGCGGCTATCAACTGGTGACGATTCGTGACGCTCAGGTAATGACTCAGCAATGGTCGCTGGCCTCCGCTAAGACGGTCCGCTATGTGCTGAAACTGCCGGAAGAGTCAATAAACTAACGACAAGCAAAAATTCGTGTTAGGAAGACGAAAAAGTTTTTTTGCCCCCTTGTTTTTTAGCCAGGTAAACTCACTTCATGATGTCGGTGATTTTGCCTGGCATTTTATTGTTCCCTGTCAGTCTTTTTCGATGGATGAGATGGCGCTGGGACCAATAAATATAAAAAAACATGATACGACATGCTAAACGGAAAACAAGGGATACAACATTTCCGTTCGCCTACGTATCATGAGGACCTGCGGATAAAATCACTGCATTACAAGTACTACAAGTACTCTTTTGCAGCTGCGATGATTTCTTTTACACCCTTTTTCGCATCGGCAAACAGCATGCTGGTTTTCGGATTGGCAAATAGTGGGTTTTGCACGCCGGCATAGCCGGTATGCAGCGAACGTTTGATGACGACGATTGACTTCGATTGGTCAACGTTCAAAATCGGCATTCCCGAAATGACCGTTCCTTTTTCCCGGGCCAGCGGATTGGTCACGTCATTGGCGCCGATGACCAGCGACACGTCGGTAGCCTCGAACATTGAGTTTGCGTCCTCAAGCTGTTTCATCTGTTCGTAAGGGACATTGACATCCGCCAGTAACACGTTCATATGACCTGGCATCCGGCCGGCAACCGGATGAATGGCATAATTGACGTCGATGCCATGGTCACTCAACAATTTAGCGAGTTCGGCGACTTCATGCTGCGCTTGGGCGGCGGCTAATCCGTAACCCGGAACGATCATCACGTGATGGGCATAGGCCAACTGAAGGCCGACATCGTCCGCTGTCGTTTTTTTTACGTTGACAGCCGTCTGGTCGCTCGCGGCAGCGGCCGGTGCCGCTCCGAACCCGCCGGCCATGATTTTGGCTACCGAGCGGTTCATGGCTTCGGCCATTTGCAGTGTTAAAATCGTACCGGCGGCGCCAACCAGCGCGCCGGCGATAATCAAGACCTGGTTGTTAATAACGAAGCCGGCAAAGGCAACGGCCAACCCGGTAAAAGCGTTCAGTAAAGAAACGACAACCGGCATGTCTGCGCCGCCGATCGGCAGCGCCATCAGCAGTCCGAAAGCCAGACTGGCGATCAGGCAAATATATAGATACACAATCGCATTTGGCGAAGCCATCATGAAACCGGCGGCCCCGACAATGGCGATGATCGCCATGATGTTCAGTAACCGGCTCCCGGTGAATGTCATCGGTTTTCCCGGCAGACGGCCCGATAGTTTGCCCGTTGCGACGAGTGATCCGGAAAAAGTAATACCGCCGATCAGCACATCGAGGACAACGGGTAAAGAAAAAGCGAGCGGGAGAGCGCTGCCGGAGATGGCTTTCGTATAATCGAAAATGCCGATTGTCGCGGCCGCTCCGCCGCCGACGGCGTTGAACAAGCTGACCAGTTGCGGAACGTTCGTCATCGGCACCGTACGGGCACGATGAATGCCGTAAGCCGCCCCAAGCAATAACCCGATCAGCAAAACAAGCAACCCCGCCGCGGTCATACGATGTTCTGCCGCGAGCTGAACGATAATCATGATCACGGCAAGGATCATGCCGACAGCGGACAGGCCGTTGCCGCGCCGCGCGGTTTTTGGCGAGCGCATCAAATGAACGCCGATCACGTAGCACACGGCGCAAATGAGATAAACGAGTGAGGAGGCGGTTTGCAATGCGGTCATTCTGAATCGCCTTCCTCGTGTTTTTTACGATTAAACATACCGAGCATTCGGTCGGTGACGGTGTAACCGCCGGCCACATTAATGGCGGCAAAAAGCGCTGTCAGAAATGCTAGAATATAGAGATACCAATGATCTGCTTCGGCAGCAATGACGAATGCACCGATGACGACGACGCCGTGGATGGCGTTGGCACCGGACATCATCGGTGTTTGCAGTGTCGGGGGAATCTTACTCATGACCTCAAAACCGACCAGTAAGCTCAAGACGAAAATAGCTATATTGGTAAATAATAGTTGACTCATTGATAAACACCTTCCTTGCAAACGACTTTATTTTGTCGGTTGATCCGGTGTAACTTTCTCCTGTTCTGCCGGTTGCCGTATCGGCAAGTGCATTGCCTGACGCAAGCGATTGGAAACGACGGTTCCGCCATGCGTCGCCGTTAACTCGCTTAAGACGTCGTCATGCAAATCCAGTCGCAGGGCACCGTCTTTGATGATGTTGTCGAGAACCGCTTGCACATTTCGTGCATACATTGACGAAGCAGCGTTTGGAAGTTGAGCGGCGGCGTTACCCGCTCCGATTATCTGCACGCCGTTCTCGTTGCTTAAAATCCGGTCCGGCTGCGAACCGGCAACGTTTCCGCCGAGTTCACTGGCACCCAGATCGACAAAAATGGTTCCCGGTGCCGCATCCGCAATGCATGTCTGCGTTACGAGCAGCGGCGGCTTCCGTCCGGGCACCCGGGCGGTCGTAATGATAATATCGTTTTGACCAATAAAATCGGCTAGTTCGCGTTGCTGCTTGGCCTGCTCTTGCGGAGTCAAAGCACGCGCATAGCCGCCTCGGCCCTCAGCCGATACTGAACTGGTTAAAAAAACTGCTCCGAGCGATTCGACCTCGCCTCTTGAAGTCGGCCGGATGTCGTATCCCGAAACGATCGCTCCCAGCCGTTTCGCCGTAGCAATTGCCTGCAGCCCGGCGATACCGGTTCCTAATACAAGTACCTTTGCCGGTTTGGCGGTTCCGGCCGCGGTAATCATCATTGGCAGATATCTGCTGAAGTGATCCGCTGCCATTAATACGGCTTTGTAACCGAGGGCGGCGGCTTGCGAGCTCAACGCGTCCATTGTCTGTGCCCGGGAGAGGGTTCGGGGAAGCAACTCGAAGGATAACGAAGTGATTTTTTGCTTGACCAATTTTTTAACACTGTCGGGATTGACAAGCAGCGACAGTAAGCCGATCATCACTTGACCGTTTTTGAACTGGGTCAACGTTTCTTCGTCCGGTCGATTGATGACGGTGATGACGTCCGAGCGGCGGATGACTTCCTCTCGGGTGACGATTTTGGCGCCTGCCGCTTCATAAGCCCGGTCGGGTAGAAAAGCTTTGCGCCCGGCCCCATTCTCAATGAACACACTGTATTTCCTTTTTACCAACCGTTTGACGACTTCGGGCGTTAGCGCTACGCGCTTCTCTTTTTCGGTTTCTTTTAGCGCCCCGATGACAACTGACATGTTTCAATTCCTCCTCTGAAAGGATAAGAAATCGCTTTCATAATTATTGTAAAACGTGGGATAGGAATGCGCAATCAATGCGATTGATGAAATAAACAGATTGATAGTAGTCAATACAACAGAAGAAATGATAGAATAGCGATCCGGCCATGTCCCTGGTAAGTTAGTTGGCTGCATCGCGGACGATGTTGCGATCGCTTTTACTCATAAAGACGATCCATTAATTGTTGCGTGAGCTCTGCTCTTAAGCAGCCGCTCATTTCAGCGAATGAATGCTAGGTGGCTGGCATTAGGCGCGAATGGGTGAAAAATTTGCCGACTATATTGTATTAATCAGTACTGTGCATTATACTATTTATATGTGGTTGAAAAGAAACGAAAGGACTAGTCAGCCGACTACTGATCATTATTCAGTAATACATATCGATCAATTTTTGCACATGAGGATGTGACCAAGATGAATGTGCAATTTAAAAAAGGGGTTCTGGAACTGTGTGCTCTGATCCTGATCGCGGGCAAGGATCAGTATGGTTATGAACTTGCTCAACATATTTCGGCCAAGATTGAGATTGCAGAAGGGACACTCTATCCGCTGCTTCGGCGCTTGACGCGGGAAGGCTACTTATCGACGTATCTCAGTGAATCTACAGAGGGGCCGCCAAGAAAATATTACGCGATCACCGAACGAGGTGAATCCTACATGAAGGCGTTGATGCGCGAATGGATGCAGTTTTCCAAAGCGGTCGATCAGTTTATCAAAGAGAGGGGGCAGCAAGATGGATAAAAATGAATTTCTGCGACAACTTGATCGACTGCTCCATCAGATACCGACAAGGGACCGCCGGGAGATCCTTCATGATCTTGACGAACATTTCACGATTGGTTTCAATGCCGGGAAAACGGATCAGGAGATCATCAATGAACTCGGAGATCCGCATGCCATTGCCGAAGAGGCATTGACGGATTATCGGGCAACCGATTCGAATCAGCCGCCTCCTGAGGAGAACCTCACACGTCAGATTCTGGTCGGCACCGGCATGTTCTTCTTCAATCTGATTGTTGTCCTTGGACCCTTTGTGGGAATCATATCGGCTTATATTGGACTGTGCGTTGTACCGGCTGTTTTTATCATCACCCCGTTTTTTTCGCTGGTCCTGCTGTTTCAGCCTGATGAGGATGCCTTCCTGTTTACTTTTTTTTCAGCGCTGTTTCTTTGCGGTTTCGGCATTCTGCTGGGCGTTGCGATGATTTTTATCGGAAAATGCCTCTGGGGGTTGTTTGTTCGCTATCTTCAGTTCAATATCGATGTGATTAAAGGGAGGAAGCGTGAGCAATGAAAAAAACGATTTACGTCGCTCTGGCACTGATGCTGATTGGCTTGATCGGTGCGACGGCCGTTTCACTGTCTACGGATCTGTTCCACCCTGTGCGCGCGGACGCGCAGAAACAAACTGCCGCTCTTGGCGGCGTCAATACGATCAAGATAGCAGCTGCGTCCGCAGATGTGACGGTCGAAAAAACAAAGAGTCGCAAATTGACTGCGGAAATTCAGGGCTGGGGCAATAAACGACTGACGCGGGACATCACCGTTGATATCAGAAAAGACGGCAGGAGGCTTTACATCACGGCCGATCAGAGGAGTCACTTTATCCAATTTTCGTTCGGCTGGGTAAGACTTGTGATCAAAGTGCCGGATCGCCATGATCAATCGATCGTTGTGACGACAGGATCGGGGGATGTCACGGTGCATGCTCTGCGCGCAGGCAATCTGTCTGCGATATCCCGTTCGGGAGATATTACGGCTGAAAACAATCAATCTTCGAAGCGTTTTACAGCGAAAACGTCAAGCGGGGACATCGACGTGCGCCGGATTCATTCGGAAGGCGCTGTTTCCCTGACGGCGGACAGCGGCGATACGGTTGTGGATGATTTGACTGCGAAAGAAACAGAGATTGATTCAGCGTCCGGCGATGTGACCGTTCGCGACTTCAACGGCCGTTTGACAGTGCAGGCGGATTCAGGCGATATTGGGCTGGAAGGCGATCGCCTGACTGGGGACATTGCCGCAGCAGCGTCAAGCGGCGATGTGACCATTGGTTTTGCTCACGAGCCCGATTCTCTGGCCCTCGATTTTCGCGGAAATTCAGGCGAAGCGGCGGTCGAGATCGGCGGCCTTCTTTACAAGGAAAAATCGGAACAGCGGATTATCGGAGAAAAAGGTGGCGGCCGTTATCGGATGGACGTACGGACGCGGTCGGGAGACTTTCGTTTGCAGTAGTAAAGATTGCCGACCGTACAATCCAACTGCTCACAGTCTTTTTATGACGATCCGTACGGCGGAGCCTCGATAAACTGCAAAGTAATGATGGGCGGCTCCCTTGTTAGTATCTTTTCAGGTAAACTGCGGTGGCTCCGGTTGGGAAAAATGGTAAATCGAGCATGACGATTCACAGTGATTAAAAACAGCCGGTTCGTCATTCACTTTTCGGCGGTGTGACGAATCAATTCTGCTTCGGTTGTTATCTAATTTGCCGATCGCTCGACCGTGTGATCGGTAGATCCAGACCCTAACTGATCCAGTTTTGCGCCAACAGCAAAAGAGGACGAAGAACCACGGTTGTTCACTCGCTGGTACCCGGCAGGAGCCTATGAATCTCATGCTATTTTTCATATCAATGATCGCATATAATCAAAAAAGGAGGGTTCTGCGCAGAATGGAGAGAATTAAAGAGTTAAGCAATACGAATGCCTGGCTGGCGGCGTTTCCGATCATGCAAGAGGAGTGAGCATGGCAGGCGCTGAATCCCGCTTCCCCCCCGACGTTCTTCCGGATTGCATTGCTTTAGCTGACCTTGCGTCCCTTTGAACCTGCCTGTTTAGACAACAATGCAAGGGAATCGGCCGTCGAATAGGCGGCAGGAAAATAAAAACGATCGAATGGAGCGCTACATTTTAATGAAATTTACCCATATTCATCACTGTGCGATGATCTGCTCGGATTATCAACGATCTAAACATTTCTATGTCGATCTGCTGGGATGTACCGCCATTCACGAACGCTATCGCCGAGAGCGGGATTCCTATAAACTTGATTTGGCGGTCAGCGAAGGAACCGGCTGCCGGATTGAGCTGTTTTCATTTCCCAATCCGCCGGCGCGATTAACCCGTCCGGAGGCCCGTGGGCTTCGGCATCTGGCGTTTGCCGTTGCCGACGTCGGCGCGGCAGCCCGTGAACTCAGCGATAAAGGCATCGCGACGGAGCCGATCCGCATTGATCCAGTCACCGGTAAACCATTTACTTTCTTCCGCGATCCCGATGACTTACCGCTCGAACTTTATCAGGAATAGCTTTTTTCGTCATAAAAAAAGAAAGAATCGGATTGATCTGCCGTTTTGAGCACGCTTGACTTTGCCATTCTTTTATCCGACACTTAAAAGGCGTAAAGATTAGGAAGTTGCCTCAGGGCCAGCCAAAAGGAGAGCGGAGTGAAGATGAGTATGAGTGCAGCGGCCGCGTCAAAAATGAACATTGCTGTGATTGGCGCCGGCGCGATGGGATTGCGTTACGGCATTTTGCTTCAGGAAGCCGGCAATGACGTCGATTTTGTTGAGCCGTGGGAACCGAGCTATCGGGCGATCAAGGATCAGGGCGGTGTCTATGTGTCACGCGATCACCGGAATCGTCATCTGGTACCGGTGAATGTCTATCTGCCAAGCGAATACAGCCGGGAGCCTGATCTGGTCATTTTGTTTGTTAAGCAGATGCAGTCGGCGGCGGCGATGGAAGCGTGCAGGCATTTTATCGGTAAACAGACGTATGTGTTGACCAATCAGAACGGTATCGGTTCCGTCGACATCATCCGCCGGTATGTACCCGATCAACGGATTATCGCCGGGATCGCATTGATCGCGACGGTGCTAAACGCGCCGGGTGACGTCGATTTCATGGGTGCGGAAGGCGCCGGTCATGTTCATCTGACGAATGTGACCGAGAAGCCGGATGCGTTCACCTATAGGGTGATGGATGCATTTCAAAAAGCGGGCATGAACCCAACACTACATAAGAATTATCAGGGAACCCTGTGGGGGAAGCTGCTGATGAACTCGGTGATCAATACGCTATGCACGCTAATGGATATTACGATGGGTGAATATGTGGCTTACTCGGGCGCCGACGCGCTGACCAAACGGCTGATCGACGAAGGCTACGCGGCGGGGTTGGCCGACGGCGTGCGTTTCATGCAGACGCGCGAGGAGATGGCCGAGACAATTCACCATGAAAGTTCGCAGGTCAATCCGCTGCACCACCCGTCGATGTATCAGGATATGAAGAGCGGCCGGCCGACGGAAGTGGATTACATCAATGGGTACATTGTAAAAGTTGCCCAAAGGCATCACCTGAATGCCGAAAGTCATAAAATGCTGGTCGATCTGCTGCATCTCGCCGAGGAAGTGCGGCGGATGAAAACGACCGACAAGACGGCACAATGAAAATCAGCAACGACTAGCTACGGGTACCGGAGCGATCGCATGAAAAAGCGGACCGTTCCGGTATTTTTATTTACTTTTCATATTCATCATGTTAATATTAATGCAATAAATATTGAGGCGATGCATATGCAGGGAAAAGATATCATTCTTGGTTTGCTGATGGAGAGTCCGAAGACTGGTTATGAAATAAATGAACGGTTTCGCAGCGTGTTTGCGCATTTTTTCTTCGCCAGTTATGGGATGATTTATCCGACGCTGCGAAAATTGGAGTCTGCCGGGGAGGTTGAGAAAGAAGTCGTTTTTCAGGAGGGAAAACCGAATAAAAATGTTTATCATATTACAGAGAAAGGGAAACGAACCTTCCGCGATTATCTGAAAACCACGGTCAGCGGCGATCGATTTCAGTCGGAATTTTTAGTCCGATTATATTTTGGTGCCTATGTCGACGCTGATTTGCTTCGACAATGGATGCGGGAAGAACAGGAAAGCATTCAGGAGAAGATTCGCAAGTTACAAAGTGTGGGACTGCGGCAAGAGCCGAAAATGTCCGGTTCGCAAAAACTCAGTTATGATTTCGGCCTGTCGATGTATCTGGCGCAATTAAAAGTACTGCAGGATTACTTGGGCGATGAGGAAGGGCAGAAGGGAACATGCTGAGAGAAAAAGTCTTATTGCCGCTGCATGTTTTCGACGGATTGCCTCGCGAGGTCCATGTAATTTTTTTTGCACGGATTATGAATAACATCGGTAGTTTCGTTCAACCCCTGCTTGTGTTAATTCTGACGCAAAAGATTGGCATGGCGAGCGACCGGGCCGGTTTTATGGTCACCATGCAGACCCTTGCCTGTGCGCCGGGAATCATCATTGCTGGCAAGCTGGCGGATACGATCGGCAGAAAACCGATCATCTTGTTCTCGCAGGGAATGGGGGCGGCGGCCGTCATGCTTTGCGGGTTGTTCGCACCTTCTATTATCACCGCCTATCTACTGATTGTTTCGTCGTTTTTCTATTCGATGAGCATGCCGGCATTCGATGCGTTGGTCGCCGACATCACAACGCCGGCCAATCGCCGGGCGGCTTTTTCTTTGACCTATATGGGCCTCAACATCGGCTTTGCCGTCGGTCCGGTGCTTGGCGGGCTGCTCTTCGAACATGCATTGGCGCTGCTATTTATCGGTGACAGTGTGACGACTTGTTTGGCTACTTTATTAATCATGTGTTTTGTTTCGGAAACGAGTCATCGGACACGGACCGAAACCGATGCTAATCTACCAATGGAACGCCGTGTCGACGAATCGGTCTTTCGGCTTTTATTGCACCGGCCGATATTGTTGCGGTTTGCGGCAATTTCTTTCTTATACTATTTTGTATTCAGTCAATGGGATTTTTCACTGCCGCTGCAAACGGCGGCTCTGTTCGGTCGAAAGGGCGCGGTGGTGTACGGGTTGCTGGCCGGCTTTAACGGGCTGACTGTGATTGGGATGACACCGCTGCTGACTAAGTGTCTGGCCCGTATGCAACCGATTGATTTAATCGCTTTGGGCGGCTTATGCTACGGCATTTCTTTTATTTTGTTCGGCTTTTTACATCCCCTGCCGTTATTGTATGTCGGTGTATTTATTATGACGATCGGAGAGATCCTTGTTTCCGTCAATTCACGCACATTCATTGCCGATTATTCGCCGGCCTCTCATCGCGGACGAATTAGTTCTGTTTTACCGATCATTACCGGAGCAGGCTATACGATCAGCCCGGTCGTTACCGGACGAATCATAGCTGCATCGTCGCTGCCCGTCGCATGGGCCGTCGCATCATGTATCGGCGTGATCTCGGCCATACTAATGCGGAAGTTACGCAAACATGCATTGCGTGAGCGGCACAGACCGTGCTGATTTTGCATGCCGTTAAGTAAAGCTGTCGATAATCCTAAGGCACAGGCGCGGCCACCCGCGAAAATTTACGTGTTCAGCGAACGAATAGTGGCCGCTTTGAACGGGGTCGCGGTTGACAAGCACTTTGTGTTTACATTACCTGCGAATGCTTGTTTACCCAACTTCCGGAAATTTTGTAAAATTCCCCGAACGGTCTCATAATTGATCGGCAAGATGATACAATTAAAAAAACATCGAAGAGGGGAGATGGCACGTTGTTTCTTCATAAAATAGATGATGAGCTGTCGCTGAAGCTCATCGATCTGAGCGACGCGGAGCCGATTTTCAAGTTAACTGAAACGTCACGTCCGTATTTACGTGAATGGTTGCCCTGGCCGGACGAGACGAAGACGGTCGGCGACTCGCGCGGTTTTATTCTTGAAGCGCAGCGTGGTTATTCGGAGAATCGCAATTTGACGACCGTCGTGCTTTTTCGTGGAAAGATTATCGGAGTGATCGCTTTCAATACATTGGATTGGACGAATAAAAAAACGGATATCGGATACTGGCTCGGGGAAAATTTTCAGGGCCACGGACTCATGACCCGTGCCGCCAGAGCTCTGACCGATTACGGATTTCGCGGACTTGGCCTGCACCTGTCTCTTATACACATCTGACGCTGCCGACGAATAGCCTTGTGTAG
>UQRJ01000069.1 GCA_900543345.1 uncultured Sporolactobacillus sp.
GAGATGTCTTAGGGTCTCGTGGGCTCGGAGATGTGTATAAGAGACAGGTCCACCTTCTGCCCAAGCGTCTCCGGATGGCGGACAATAGCAGTGACCTTATGGCCTCGGCGTTCGGCTTCTTGCAAGATACGCGACCCGGCTCTCCCGGCCGCGCCGATGACGGCAATATTCATCGTTCTCAACCTCCTTAACTGTAACAGTTATGGTTACATCAAATAAAGCATAAAAATGAATCATACTTTTCATTCATTAGACCTTGTTTAAAGAGAGCGTTATTTTTGTTGCGCCGTGGTTTGGAGCGCAAGACGCACCACCCCGGCGGGAAAAGCGAGCCGAGACAGATCCCCGCAGCGATAACACGAGCGTCTGCAGCGAAAAACAACAGCCAAGTTCAACAGAGCTATTCATTAAAAAGATGATTCATGACGTCCTGGATAGTCAAGCTGGCCAGTTTCCTATCCAAAGCGTCCTGTGCTTCCTGAAATGCCTTCTCCAATACGCCGTTGATTCGCTTCCCGACCGGACAGTGGGGATTCGGATGTTCATGTACGGCAAATAGTTTATTATCCGGTTCCACGGCTCGATAGACATGCAGTAGCGAAATAGCAGACGGAGGCTTCGACAGCAGTGCCCCCGCTTTACCGACGGTTGTTCGAATCAATCCCGCTTTCCTGAGCATGCCGAGAATCCGCCGAATGACGACCGGATTCGTATTGACGCTGGAAGCGATATAATCAGACGGCAAATCGTCATGTGGCCGTGACGCGATCAGCGCCAAAATGTGGATCGCGACAGCGACACGAGAATTAATCACTCTCCTCACCACCTGTAACCAGTATAATTACAGGAGATTGAGTTGTCAAGGAATTGTCACAATCAGCGATCCCTTGTGGCGACCGATCCATCGGAACGGCCGATCAGCACGCGGTCGGTCATATTCAGAAATAATCCATGCTCGACAATGCCGGTCACCTGATCCAATTCATATGCCAGTTTTTGGGGATCGGCGATCGATCCGAGGTGCAGGTCGAGAATATAGTGACCCGCATCCGTTATGAACGGCTCTCCCTCTGCGGTCAGCCGCAGCTCCGGTGCGTACTGACGCTGTTCCATCGCGCGCTGCACATGTTTCCAGCCGAACGGGACGACTTCGATCGGTAATGGAAAAGCACCGAGCCGTTCAACTTGTTTTCCGCTGCCTACGACCCAGACGCGTCGGTTAGAGGCAAGGGCGACCATTTTTTCATAAAGCAGTGCCCCGCCCCCGCCTTTGATTCCGTTCAATTGTGCGTCGAATTCATCGGCACCGTCAATCGTCACGTCGATTCGTTCGACATCGTTCAGCGATTTGATTGGAATCCGCCACTTCGCAGCCAGTTTCGCCGTCCGGTCGGAAGTCGCGACACCGGTGACGGTCAATCCGCGGGCCACCTGTTTACCGAGCGCTTCAAGAAAATAATAGACGGTTGTTCCGCTGCCGAGTCCGACGGTCATCCCTGAATGAATTTCTTCTATTGCCTTTTGCCCTGCTGCTTGTTTCTCGTTCATAATGCCCTCCGCTCTTTCCAACGTAATTTGTCCCTCTTCATTATAACGGATAGTGGCAGGAGAGAATCAAAAAGTAGACGAAAAAACATCCGATCTGCCGCGCGGCGATCGGATGCCTTCGCTCAACCTTCGCTTTTTGCAAACGTTTTTCGCAAATCCAGCGCAACCTCAGGATAATCGGTAATGATCGCATCAACTCCGACTTGATAAGCATGCATCATGTTTTTCGGTTTGTTAACTGTCCAGGCACGGACTTTGATATTGTGCCGCTGCAGCTGACGGCAGGTATCCGACAAAGCGGCGGGCTCCCATAGATGCTGGGCGGAAGCCCCGACCTGCTCTGTATAGCGCCACGGTTCGGACAGACGTTCCCACAGCAAGAGTGCCAGATTCGCCGCCGAATCGATTTTTTTAATACGAACCAATGATTCATGGTTAAAAGATGAATAGACGACAGGAAGATCCGGACGATTGCGATCGACCAGTCGGACGACCCGTTCCTCGATCCCCGGATAAACGTGACGATCGGTTTTCAACTCGATGTTCAGAACGCCGGAAAAGTCTTTCAGCAGCTCCAGCACGTCGTTCAAGGTCGGTACACGCTCACCTTTGAATTGAGGAGAGAACCAGGCTCCCGCATCCAGTTGTTTCAATTGTTGCAGTGAATAGTCGAGAATCCATCCCTTGCCGTTCGTTGTCCGGTTGACTTTTTCATCATGCATAACGACGACTTCTCCATCTTTGGTGAGATGAACGTCCAGTTCGATGCCGTCGCTTTTGACACGCGCGGCCTCGGCGAACGAAGCCAATGTATTTTCCGGGCAGTTTGCTTTACTGCCGCGGTGCGCGTATACTGCTGTTCTCAAAAATAGTCACCCTCCAGTCTGCACCGGAATCGGATAGGATCCGATCCGTTTATCATCATCTTCTTCAATGTATCATGAAAGGCGGTACATGAATCGATTGCCAATGAAAAATTAACAATTCTTCATATGCCGTTTACGATCGCGCGGCCTCACGCGTTATGCGAAGGGATGCGGCTGCGGCGGCGACGTTTTTGATGATTTGCATACCGGCGCCGTTATTGGCCGTCATGATCGATTCGGGATGGAATTGCAGCGCCCAAATCGGCAACGAGCGGTGTTCGACGGCCATAACTACACCGTTTTTGCTCCGGGCGGTTACGCGCAGGCCAGCCGGTACGCGCGCGGCATACAGGGAATGATAACGGCCGGCTCTGAAGCGCGCGGGAAGATTGCAAAAAAGCGGCGAACGGCGGTCGACAGTAATGACCGACGACCTGCCGTGCGCAGGTACCGGCAACTCGCCGAGATCCCCGCCGAAATAACGGACAATACCCTGCAAACCCAGACAAACACCAAATATTGGCAAGTGCTTTTGCAGGCACAGACGAATGGTTTCACTCATCCGGAACCGTTCCGGCCGTCCGGGCCCGGGAGAAAGAACGACCAGATCGACGGGAAGTTTCCCCTCCTCAATGGCCCGGCGCGCCGCCGGACTGCGTAGGACGGTGATGCGCTCTCCCAGCGCCTGAAAATATGCAGATAGCGTATGGACAAATGAATCTTCATGATCGACGAAGAGCAGGCGAAGCGGCCTCGCGTCTGCCGCCGGGGCCACGTTTTCGTCCTCAACGGTACTGTCGGCGACCGGATTAAGTGCTTCGAGCAGGGCTTCGGCCTTGGTCAGTGTCTCCCGTTCTTCCGATTCGGGATCGGAGTCATAAAGCAGCGTCGCGCCGACACGAATCTGCGCCATCCCGTTGTGCAGTCGCAGGCAGCGGAGCGTCAGGCCTGTATTCATATTGCCGTTTGCACCGATCCAACCGACTGCGCCGCCATACCAGTTGCGCGGCAATTGTTCGTGCCGCTCGATCCACTTGATTGCTTCAAGTTTCGGTGCGCCGGTAACGGTGACCGCCCACATATGACTGATAAATGCGTCGATAGCGTCGAATCCGGGTTTCAGCAGACCTTTGATATGATCGACAGTATGGAAAAGATGCGAATACGCTTCGATCTGCCGCCGGGCGACAACTTTGACCGATCCGGGGACGCAAATTCGCGATTTGTCGTTACGATCCACATCCGTGCACATCGTCAGTTCCGCTTCTTCTTTTTCAGATCCGAGCAGTGTTTTAATCTGTTCGGCATCTTCAATCGGCGAACCGCTCCGGCGGATCGTACCGGAAATCGGGCTGGTCTCGATGACTCTGCCGTCGACGCGGACAAACATCTCGGGTGAACAACCAACGAGAAATTCCCCACCGTTTAAATGAATGAAAAAACCGTACGGGCTCGGATTGATGGTTTGCAGCCGGCGGAATACCTCGGACGGCAGGCTGCCGCACTGCCTGGGGAGGACGCGGCTCGGGACAACTTCGAAAAGATCGCCGCTTTTGAATGCCTGCTTGGCAAGACGTACCAGTTGCGCGTAATCGCCGGGGCGCTCGGACATCGCCGCCGCCTTGCTTCCGACCGGCGAATGCCACAGATCGTCCGTTCCGTCGGTCGGCAGTCCTTCAGTCGTTTGTCCATTAACGGCGAATTCGTAAGTAAGAAAAAACGCTTCCTCTTGTTCACGGTCATGGACAATCAAGCGGTCGGGAAGATACAGCTGCAGGTCGTTTTGCGTCGGATTTCGCTTCTTACCGAGAGGAAAAGATTCAAATTGGCGGATCAAATCGAAACCGAACGCACCGTAGAAGCCGAGAAATTCATCGTCCGAGCGCAGCAGGTGCTGAAGATGGCGTAATAAAGTAAATGACGACGCCTGCTTGGTCCGGTTTGTTTCTTCAATCCTATCGGAAGCATCGATATCCCGGAGAATGCTTCCGACGATCGCACCGGTATCATCTTCGGCAATCGACAGCGCCGGATCGTTTAAGTGAGCTTGAAAATAGGAGATGAGGATCCGTCCCCGCCGATTCAACGGGCGGATCCGGAATCGTTCTTTTTTTGCCGTTAGTTCAAGCGGCGGATCGATAAATCCGATATCCCATTTGGAATAGCGACCGGGAACGGCGTAGTCGCTGGAAAAAAGGGCGCCCTTTCGCCGGTTGAGGCGGTCGATCAGGCCGCTTAGTGATCTCTGTGGATCGACAGTACTGCGGTGACGGGAAATGCGCAGCCCGGCGTCTGTTGTGAACACGGCGGAACGGGGCTCGTCGCGTAGAAAAGAAAAATTCATTGGAAACAACCTCCTGTATAATTTTTTTATACAGAAGAGCAATGATACATAAGTAAATATAGAAGAGAAAAAAAGACTCCCTTCGTTCTCTGCTCGGCTCTGCTCTTCTTTGCTCTGCTCTCCTACTAATGCGAATGGATCACCCACTCGAATAGTACACTCATCATACAAAGGAATCACAAAAATTTCAATAATAGGCGCAGGTAAAACCCATTGACGAGTCGAATCGGCTCCATTAGTATTGGAGGCAATGGCAGTTAAAGGAGGATCGGATGCAGATGACGGCCCTTGTCGCGGCAACCAAACGCAAGTCATCACTAAGCCGGACAATCGGTGTTATGTTTGTACTCATCGGTGCCGCAAGCTGGGGCATCTCCGGCAATGTCGCTCAGTTCTTGTTTGCGTCTCGCGGCATTCAACCGGGTTGGCTGACATCGATGCGTATGCTGTGTGCCGGAACGCTCATGCTTGCCGTTGCGACAATGAGGGAACGCTCGGCGGTGATGGGCGTGTGGAGAGAACGGCAATCGCGCGGCGCCCTGCTGATATTCGGCACGCTGGGGATGATTGGTGCCCAATATACGTATTTTGAAACGGTAGCGGCGGGAAATGCAGCAACGGCGACGCTGTTGCAATATCTCAACCCGATTCTGATTCTAATGTATTTCATAATCAGATGGCGTCTCATCCCTTCCGCAGGTGAAACGGCCGCCATTTTTCTTGCCGTCTCCGGCGTTTTTTTCATCGTCACCAAAGGGCATCTCGGACGGTTGTCAATTGCGCCGGCCACATTGTTCTGGGGATTGCTTTCGGCCTGTGGCGGCGCATTGTATTCTGTACAGCCGGCCCCGTTGCTGAAAAAATGGGGGACGGCACCGGTCATCGGCTGGGGAATGGTCATCGGCGGCTCTGTGATGAGTATGTTCTATCCACCATGGCATTTTGCCGGTCGTGCGGATGCTGCATCGACGCTCGGGATTCTGTTTGTTATCCTGATCGGTACATTTCTGTCTTTTTATCTTTACCTGGCCAGTTTGAAATTTTTGCAACCGATTGAAACGAGTGTGCTTGGTTGTGCGGAGCCATTATCGGCCACGGTTGTTAGTGTCCTTTGGCTCCATGTGCCGTTTACTTTCTGGGACTGGCTTGGGGCATGTTGTATCATACTAACGGTGATAATACTTTCGCTATTCCCGCCCGACAAGCCGGCCGACAAGAGCAGTAATGTATAAAAATGCTGTCGCTTGCCGGACATTTCCCGGGAAATTTAACGATCGACCGGATAAGGCGACAGATTAATCATCTAATAAGCGAAGCGATGAGTGCCATAGCGGGAAACGGATGTCGTCGGTATAGCTCCGCTCGTTTAACCGGACAGTGGCATCCGCCTTTTTTAAATCTCAGACTGAAGGTGAACCAGTATGTTTTCCAAAATAAAACGGCTGCTAATCGGCAGGCCATTGAAGTCGGATGAAATGCATACTCAGAAGTTGAACAAGCTGAAGGGTCTAGCCGTACTCTCTTCGGATGCACTGTCTTCGGTGGCCTACGGGCCGGAACAGATTCTGATCGTATTGGTTACGGCCGGCAGTATGGCGCTGTGGTACGCCCTGCCGATTTCAGTAGCCATCTTGGTATTATTGATTGCACTGGTACTGTCGTATCGGCAAATCATTTACGCTTATCCACGGGGCGGCGGCGCTTATATGGTCGCTAAAGAGAATCTGGGCGTGAATTTCGGCCTGACTGCCGGTGGATCGCTGCTCGTCGATTATGTTCTGACGGTGGCCGTCAGTGTGTCGGCAGGCACGGAAGCCATCACCTCGGCGGTTCCTGCGCTGCATGCGCATCATGTGCTCGTGGCGGTGCTGATCGTGGTCGCCATTACGATTCTGAACCTGCGCGGGATTACCGACTCGGCTACCTTGTTGTCGTACCCCGTTTATTTTTTTGTGATTACGATGTTTATCGTTATTGCGGCGGGGCTATTCGGCGCGCTGACCGGGCGGATCGCACCGATGCATACGCACGCGGCGATCGGTACGCCAGTCGCCGGTGTCGGGTTGTTCTTCTTGCTTCGTGCTTTTTCATCCGGCTGTTCGGCGTTAACCGGTGTTGAGGCGATTTCTAATGCCGTCCCGAGTTTTAAGGAACCGGCGCCGAGAAATGCGGCTAGAACACTGTTGATGATGGGCGGCATTCTGGCAACGCTCCTTGCCGGCATTGTCCTTTCGTCCTATTGGTATGGCATTAGTCCGTCATCTGAACAAACGGTGCTTTCACAACTGGCCAGTACGTTGTTCGGACGGGGGGCTTTCTACTATCTTATTCAGGCGGCTACCGCTTTAATCCTTGTACTGGCCGCCAACACCGGCTATTCTGCTTTTCCGATGCTCGCCTATAACATGGCGAACGATAAGTTTATGCCGCGTCCCTTTAAAGTCAGGGGCGACCGGCTCGGCTATTCGAATGGCATCATTACCTTGGGTTTGTTGTCCATTTTAATGATTATTCTGTTTCAAGGAACGACGGCAAACTTGATCCCGCTGTATGCGGTCGGCGTCTTCATTCCCTTCTCTTTGTCGCAGACCGGAATGATCGTTCACTGGCTGAAAAGTAAACCGGACGGATGGGTCTCGAAATTGGCGACGAATATTGTCGGCGCGATCATCTGTTATTTGATACTGGCCATCTTCTTTGTTACGAAAATGACGCAGGTGTGGCCGGTGTTCATCTTTATTCCGGTCGTCGTGGTGATGTTTCATAAAATCCATCGGCACTATGTACTTGTCGCCGAACAGTTGCGCGTCGACTTGAACGTGCCGGTCCGCTCGATTCAGTCAACGGATAATATCATCATCGTTCCGGTCGCCGGCATTACGAAAGTCGTCGAACAGTCACTGACTTATGCGCGCTCGCTGTCGAATAATGTCATTGCCGTTTATGTCGGCAGCAGCCCCGAGGCTGTCCAGAAAATGGAACGGGAATGGGCACAATGGCATACTGGAATTCGCCTGGTGGCACTGCACTCGATGTATCGGAGTATTGTCAATCCATTGGAGCGATTTGTCCGCAAACTGGAACATCGAGCCAATCAAACCGGAGCGACCGTCACGGTGGTCTTCCCACAGTTTTATACCAAAAAATGGTGGCAAAGTTTGCTGCATAATCAATCGGGTGTGCTAATCAAGACCGATTTGCTGCTTCATACCGATGTGGTCATCGCGACCGTTCCTTATCATTTTTCCAAATAATGGGTAAAACGGTTGGACCGGCCCGAATCGATGATTTTACGGCAAACGTTGCTTAAAATTGTACCCCCGCGTGCCGGCGCGGATCATGTTGCCTGTTATCGTTACCGCATCAGTGCTGCGCGTCGTGCCGGCTTGCCAGGCGCTTTCGCCGTTGTTCGGTCTGCCGGCTGCGCGCCGGCCGCAATGACAAAAAGCGCCGGGTTGATCATGTCCGCCCGATCCATAACACGTCAATTGTTGCTCCCTTTGCCGAGGGAGTTTTTTGTTAATCAAATTTTAAGCTTGCTCACTTAAACTAAATGCTGTGAAAAACAGCATGCATCAGCGAAGGGAGCAATAATCATGAGGAAATTATGGATCATTCTGCTTGTGGTGATTCTGGCAGCGGCGGGGGGCTTGACGTGGTTTTTGACCCGGGACCGTTCCGCTTCCGCCCAGGTGCTTTATACGACGACGACGGTACGCAAAGGAACGATTTCTTCGGATGTCAACGGATCCGGCCAACTAAAAGCGGCCGTCGATGAGGATATTGTTGCCGATGCGGACGATGCGTCGAAAACAATCGATACGGTGAAGGTGTCGGCAGACGATACAGTGGATAAAGGGGATACGCTGCTGACCTTCACCGACGGCAGCACACTGACCGCGCCGCATGACGGAACGATCACCAAAGTCAATGTGTACGAAGGCGACCGCATCACGGCCGGCCGGGCACTGATGCATTTAACAAATTATGCCGATCTGAATGCCGTGATCCAAATTGATGAACTGGATATTACGAAAGTTAAGAAGGGACAAAACGTCTCGATCGATATCAGTGCGTACCCGAATAAAACATTTTCCGGCAAAGTCACGTCGATTGCGCAAACCGGCACCAATACGAACGGCGTTTCAACGTTCGATGTCACCGTCCATCTCAGCAAATCTTCGGGGCTTAAACCGGGAATGACTGCCAACGCCAATATTATTCTGCAAAAAAAGAGCAATGTGCTCTACTTGCCTTCCGGAGCTGTTCATCAATCGGGTAATCGCTATTATGTCTATTTATCGTCGGGAACGTCGGCATCCAGCGAAGAACGAAACGGATTCGCCGGCAATACAGGCATGGGGATGGATCAGAAGCGCGGCCGGACGGTCGAAGTCAAAACCGGCATGCATAACGACGAGTCGATTGAAATCACTTCCGGCCTGAAAGAAGGGCAATCCGTCCAGGTTGCAGCGATCAGCCGCCGAAGCAGTACGAGCGGGTCGCAGAGTCAAAGCGGCAGCCAGAGCGGTCAAATGATGGGGCCCAGCGGCAGCGGCGGCCAGGGAATTGGCGGTCAGGGATTTCGCCGGCAGTTCAATAATGGCGGCGGAGGTGGGAACAATCAATGACGGAGCCGATGATCATTATTCGCAACGTTGAAAAGCACTATAAAATGGGCGAGAGCACTGTGCATGCACTGGACCGGATCAACCTGACCATCGACGATGGTGATTTCGTATCGATCGTCGGCCCTTCCGGATCGGGGAAATCGACGCTGATGAATATGATCGGCTGCCTCGATCATCCGGACACCGGCGAATATATTCTCGACGGTCAGCACATTGATCGATTGAAGGACCGCGAACTGGCGACAATCCGCAACCGGAAAATCGGTTTTATTTTTCAAAATTTTAATCTGCTTGGAAAAACGACAGCACTGGAAAATGTCGAAATGCCGCTGCTGTATCGCGGCACTCGTGCCAAAGAACGGCATAGCCAGGCCCTGAAGTGTCTGCGTCAGGTCGGATTGGCCGATTGGGCCGCCCATCTGCCAAACCAGTTATCCGGCGGCCAGCAGCAACGTGTAGCGATTGCCAGAGCGCTGTGCGGCGAACCACAAATCCTGCTGGCCGACGAACCGACCGGCGCACTGGACAGCCGAACGAGCGAGGAGATCATTAATCTGCTTGCCGAGCTGAACAAGCAAGGGCGGACGATCATTCTGATTACGCATGATTTGCAGGTGGCCCGACGTGCCGAGCGGACGGTCAGTATCCGGGACGGACGGCTGCTGGAAGGGGAGCATGTCTAATGAATCTGTGGACCTTGCTGAAGACGGCATTTCGTAACATTCGCGCTAATAAGACGCGGACATTTCTGACGATGCTTGGCATTGTGATCGGCGTTTCATCGGTGATCGCACTGCTGGCTATTGGGCAAGGATCAAGCAAATCCGTTGCTCAGAGCATCAACAGTCTGGGAACGAATCTGATTACCGTCAATATTACCAATACCGATACTCACTTTACACAGGATCAATTGAAACAGGTCGGCGACGTCTACGGTGTCAAGTCCGTCGCCCCCGTACTCAGCGGCCGGCTCACAATGCAAAACGGCTCCGAATCGACAACGGTCAGTGTCACCGGTACGACGGCTCCCTATCTGAATATGCGTAAATTAACCGTCATGGAAGGTCGCTTCATCACCGGAATGGATGAAAAATATCGGTTGAAAAATGTCGTTCTCGGCAGTGAGACGGCTTCGACGTTGTTTAATAACGCGAATCCCGTCGGCAAAACCGTCTTGATCGACGGTCAGCGTTATCACGTCGTCGGTGTGCTGAACAGTAAAGGCGGATCGATGGGCGTCAGCAGTGACGATGCGGCTTATATTGCTTTCTCCGCAGCACAGCGTCTGCAAAAAACGACCTATATCACGCAATTCTATGCTCAGGCCGACAGCCAGACTGCCGTTAATTGGGCGGTAAACGGCATTTCGCGATTGCTCGGACAGATCTACAGCAGTTCCGACGACTACAGCGTGGCTAATCAACAGGACGTTCTGGACGCCATGAGTTCGGTGACCGGGACACTGACAATGCTGCTCGCGGGCATCGCCGGCATTTCCCTGCTGGTCGGCGGCATCGGCATCATGAACATCATGCTCGTATCCGTAACGGAGCGCACACGGGAAATCGGTATCCGCAAGGCAATCGGCGCTCGGAATCGTGATATCCTGCTTCAGTTTCTGATTGAAGCGGCCGTGCTCAGTATGCTCGGCGGGCTGATCGGTGTCGCACTCGGCATGTTGGCTGCCCAAATTTATGCTTCAGTGACCGGCACTCAGGCGGTCTATTCATTGGCCGTCATGATATTTGCCTTCCTGTTTTCCGCGATTGTCGGTATCATCTTCGGTGTTTTCCCGGCCTATAAGGCGTCAAAGATGAAGCCAATTGACGCGCTGCGCAGCGAATCTGTCTCTTATACACATCTCCGAGCCCACGAGACCCTAAGACATCTCGT
>UQRJ01000070.1 GCA_900543345.1 uncultured Sporolactobacillus sp.
GCTTTCGCCCTATCACTTGCTGGATTTCACCCACCGAGAAACATTTTACACAAAGCCATTGTGTTTGTAATAAAGTCACGAGCAACCCAATCGCGAATGATTGACGACTCGGCCAAAGCCTTCCGATTTGTCGTTGATCTTGCCTTTAAAACATTTCTTTGCCTGCGATCCCTCTTAATTTTTCATTCGGCTAAACAAAACAATGCAAGCAATAAAAACGCCTCCTCCTAATGAAGGACCATTTATTAAATAAATTTTCATTAAATACCGGACAACTCGACGATAATCACACAATCCATTTAGCTGTGCTTAACAAGCACTTCACTTTTCTCTGTGATAATAAAGATGTACTAAGAGAAGGAGATGAGTCGGATGACCATCAGAAAGGCCGGCGTACGGATGATGTTGTCTATGCTGATTCTCGGATCGATCTATCTTCCTTATTTCACCAACCCGCCGACTCTCAACCACCTCCCTGACTCCGGAAAGTTGGCCAGCAGCCAGAGGGCGGCGCAAGTACGCAAACATCTCGAAGAACCGGTCGGCCAGACCGGACAAACCGAAGGAGAAGGATCGGCGCCGAAGAAAGTGTTCATCGCGACACCGATCATCAAATAAATGTTGGTTTTTTTCTTTTCCAGGTTTAATGTAATCGCTTTCAATTCGATAAAAAAAGTCCCGCCATTCACAGCTTGCTGCGCCGGACCTCACCTTTTTCACAGCTGAATAATGTCGGATTGTCTTCGATCACCGTCCGCAGATGTACCGGTTTCCCCCACAGACGGACAAGGTATTTCAATACGCCCTCCATGTCGGGCACATCGAGTTCGATTCCTTCATAACGGTGTTGCAGCAGCAGTTCGCCGCGTCCCTGATAGTCGCCGTCCACCACCACAATATAGGGGAACCCGCCGTTGACGCGCATCGAAACAAGTTGATCGCGTACATGCTTCCAATCTTTATCGGTGATCGTATAGTTTTCTCCTTGTTTTTCGAACAGAAAAAGATCTTCCCGGCCGACCAGTTCCTTGGTCAGATAGTTGCGGATAAACGATTGATCGGATTCCAGTTCGCGAACCTCGAACATCTTATCCCGGCCGCTTCCTTCACGGACACCGGCCGCGATCATCTCCTGACTTGGATGATTATAGCGTTCCTCAATATCTTCAAAGATTTTCAAGCCGAGATAGTACGGATTAAGACTCTGCTTCGACGGTTGGACAACCTGAGCATTTAGTTTGGCAAACTCTACAGCCTCGTCGCTCGTCAGGTCGAGTTCACGCATGATTCGCGCGTGCCAATACGACGCCCAGCCTTCATTCATGATCTTCGTTTCCAATTGCGGCCAGAAATAGAGCATTTCCTCGCGGAGCATCGTCAAGATGTCGCGCTGCCAGTCTTCAAGCGCATGGCTGTACTCTTCAATGAAAAACAGCAAATCTTTTTCCGGACGCCGCGGAAACCTTGTCTCTTCCTCTTCTTCCTTGACGGGCTCCTCGTCCAGATTAAGCAAATCCTGATAAGCCGACAGCGGACGCTTGCGCTTTTTCACCGGTTTGCCCGGTTTATTATCGAGCCAGTCGCCCTTGCGGATGATTCGCGGATCGACGTGTTCCTGGATTGCCAATACGGCATCGAGGAACTTTTCCACCTTCAGCCGCCCGTACTGCTGTTCGTATTGATGGATCCGTTCGGCGGTCGCGCTCATACTTTCGACCATATCGCGCCGCGTATTGATGAACCGCACATTGTTTTTAAAAAAGTCGCAGTGCGCCAGCACGTGAGCGACAATCATTTTATTCTGGATCAAACTGTTGGTATTAAGCAGGAAGGCGTAGCACGGATCGGAGTTGATCACCAGTTCGTAAATTTTGCTCAGTCCCAGATCATATTGAAGTTTCATTTTATAAAATTGCTTACCGAAGCTCCAGTGGGAAAAACGTGTCGGCATGCCGTAAGCGCCGAACGTATAGATGATCTCCGCCGGACAAATTTCATAGCGCATCGGATAAAAATCAAGGCCGAACCCTTCGGCAATTTCGGTGATTGCATCAATGGAGCGCTCCAGTTCGCGGTATTCTTCGGCTTTCATCGGCGCACCATATCCTTTCCAAAGCATCGTCGGCGCGTGAGCGTCTGCTTTTTCTTCCATCATATGAAGTGTCCCCGTTTTTTAACACAAAGAAAAAGACGTGACGCGCCCTTTTCAGCTTTTCATTCTGTTGATGTCATGTTTCCCCTGTGCGTCTTTACAACAGCTTACTGGAATTGCCCGGTTCATCATTTAAAAAAGCGGATAATCAAATGGTGCCACTCAGCCAAAAATCGGTAAACTCGATTGATTTAAACCGGCACAAAAAAACGGGCCCGTGCCGGTGATGATTGCCATCCGTTTTTTTACTTATCGAGTGTGCCGTTCTGCAATCTCCCGGCCAGTTCGCGCAGCCGGGCAGCCGCCCGCTCTCTGTCTTTTCGCGAAAACCGAGCGGCAGACGTGTAGATTGTCTGTTCATAGCATGCTGTCAGTTGCAGCATCGCGTTCCCACCGCACCGCGCGTCGACGACCGAGGCAAATTCGCGCAACGTCTGCGCGTCACGACGGCGCAAACCGTGCAGGCGCAGCAACCGGTTCAGATCCCGATAGGCACGTTTCAGCGACGATTGGTCCGTCAACGGCCGGACGAGGCGCCATCGATAGTAGGCGCTCAGCCATCTTTTACGAGTCAGCCAGAGAACCGCCGCCAGTATGATCAGGACTGCGGCGGCTATTTCGCCGACAAACGCCCGATCAATCGATACGCCGTCACGAGGTACCGCCTGCTTCTGCTGTTTTTTCTGCTGTTGCCCGGCCTGCATCGTCTTGCTCTCTGCAGTGCCGTTTTGCCGATTTCGATTTTGCCGCTGCGATTGATCCCCGGCGGATGAAGTGCTCGCGGAGGCAGACGATCGATCCCGTTGTCCGGAAGCGTCGCCGGAACCGGTAGATTCGGCAGCCCGAGCGGCGGCAAAGCGGCTCGGATCGGTAAAACTCGGTGTCGGCTCGAACGTCACCCAACCGCTGCCGGGAAAATAGACTTCAACCCAGGAATGGGCATCCTCATTCGTCACACGATAAATCGAACGGACGACCTTTTTACCATTGACTCGCTCGACGGCCTGCCCGCCGTATTCTCCGGCTGAAAAGCCTTTGACCCAGCGCGCAGGAATACCCGCGGTGCGTAGCAGCACCACCATCGACGTCGAAAAATTATCGCAATAGCCAATCCGCGTCTCGAACAGAAACTGATCGACGTAATCCTGTTTCTTTCCGGGTCGGACGACACCATCTGTCGAATAAGTAAAATGCGGCGATCTTAAATAATTGACGATGGCACGCACCTGATCATAACGGTTCTTTCCCTTCGCCGTCAGTCGCTTCCCGAGTTTACGGACACGCTGCGGTAATTGGTCGGGCAACTGCAGATACTCCGAACGGATGTCAGTTGGATCTGCGTCGTTACCGTGTATTTTCCGCAGTTCGGAAACCTGATAAATGGGTTCAAGATAGGTAAATGAAGAAGAATGAGCCGTCCGTTCATCAAAGGTTTTAACCTGTCCGGAAGACAGATCGATTTTCAGCCGTTTTCCCGGTACTCGCATTGTTTTCAGTTGCCCAAGATAGGGGAGCACCGCCGGAGATGCCTGAGAAAATGAAATCGACGTGCTCCGCTCGATTGATTTAGTCCGCGACTCAAATAAGCGCAGGCGATCGGAACGGAGTCGATTAAGCGGAACGAATACCCGGTGACTGTCCGCCCACCCCTTTCCGGTATAGACAGATTTTTCCGCAACTCGCCAGTAACCGTCGCCACCGCCGACATGCGCGGTGAACAGCAATGTTGAATCCATGACCAGTGAACCGCCGAGTGACGTATCGTCCTCATCATAGCCGATCCGCTGCCCACTAAACAGGGAACCGACGGAATTGCCGCCGATTAACCCAGCCTGCTGCAGATAAGTGATCGGGCTTTCGAAGTAAGGCCCCCCCTTCGGTCCGATCAGACCCGCAGCCAACATCACCGTGGCAATGATCCCGGCTGCCGCGAGCCAGTGCAGCATATCCCGCGTCACCAGCCCGGCTCGCGCGTGCATCCGCCGATAGTTCTGAATACCGATCAGCGCCAGGCCGAGCCCTGCAGTCAGGACAATGGTACGGGATGTATTTACATAAGTCAGAGAATCCATAGCTGCAAGCACGACAATCGCCAGAAAGAGCATTAAATAACCGGTTTTCCGTTCAATCCAGTGCCGAACAGCCAAGCCGATCAGCCAAAGCAGGACAAAAAAGAGAAACGCACAATAGAGGTCCGACAGCTCGATAAGATCGCCGTGCCAGACGCGGCCGCTATCCACAACAATCGTCCGGATCAGGCGCAGGGGCCACTCCAAGCTGAAAAACGGCCGATCGGCGAAAAAGAAATAGTGAGTCACCCAACCAATCAGAGATAGGCCCGCGAGCATAACAAGCCACGACGGTGCACGAAAATAAAACAGTGCCATCATGACGAGAAGGAACAGGAACAGTACCGTTTTTGAACGCAGGATCGTTAATGTGGTCACCGGCGCGACACAGGCCCACATCATCCAGATCGCCAACAGGTAAACGATCGTGCGAGGCCATCCGTACCGACGTTTATTCATCGTCCGATCGCCCCAACTTTCTCAGTTGAGTGAATTGATCGCCCGTCACGGGATAGACGGCCAGCATCGGCGTGCTTTGCGGAATCGCCAGACGCTCGTCGCGCTCGTCCGTCAGATAAAAAAGGATTTGCTTCTGCGCCGCCCTGCTGGCAAATGTCCCGAGACGGGCGGCAAACCAAAGGCCCGCCGCGACGGCAAACCCCGTCCGCCTCCGCTCGGGCTCCAACCGGACATCCTGTACGCGCAGTGTATCCGAACGTCCGAGAACGGCCAGGTCGGCGTATAAAGCTTCAAGCTGCCGATGGTCGCCTTTCCGCAATGTCGTCGGCTCGCTCGGGTGCCGCCAGGTCAGCCGCACTTCATATCCATCGCGAAGCAATTCGGTCACCAGCGACGCGGTCAGCGAAATGCCACGTTCGAAAGATGCCGCCGGCGTATCGTCCGCAACAGCAAACACGACCGCCGCCCTGTAGTCTTCTTCCGGATCGTATTGTTTCGTCACTAACCGATCGCTCTTCGCCGTCGATTTCCAGTCCAATTGCGCCAAGCGGTCATTCGGCTGATAATCGCGGACGCCGATGAATTCGCCGAAATGATCCGACCCATTCAACCGGACATGGCTTATCCCCAGGCCGATCTCCGGAATGATTACCGGCGTGACGCGCGGATAAACAAGCCACTCGCGACCGTCCCTCAATTGCACTCGTCTGAGCAGAAAGCCAAATGGATCTCCTGCCGCAAATATGATCGTCGGCAGGCTATATTTGCCCCGCTGCAGATTGTAGAGCGTTTCATCAAAAGAAAGTTCCCGATCGATCCATGCCATTTGCCCGTGGCGTTCGCCTTGCACTGCCTGAATCGTTACCAGAAAAAGCGGAAGCGCAAAACGACGTCGGAGTATCAAACGTAGATGGCACGTATCTCCCGCCGTAAGTCGGGAACGGCGATCACGATTCGTCCGAATCAGCTTGATGGTCTTCAATGGATAAAAAAGCAGCAACAAATCATACAAAATCACAGGAAGGAAAGCATAAAATAAGAACCAGGCGACAAACCCGCCCTGAACCATAGCGAAGTAAAAGAGCAGCGGAAATAGAGTAAAAAGAGCAGCCGTTCTGAGGAATAAGCGAACTTTTCGGCGTACAGAAGCAAAAATTGGTTTCATTGAACCATTTCCCTGCCGCCCGCCGGCACCTTGATTCGGCCGAGCAGTTCGTGAATAATGTCCAAAGCATCGAGATGTTCGTAGCCGGCTTCCGGCTTCAGGAGCAAACGATGAGCAAGTGCATACGGGGCAATGGCCTTAATATCGTCCGGCAGTACGTAATCCCGCTGCTGAATAAAAGCACAGGCCCGCGCTGCCCGGAGCAGAGCCAGCGATCCACGCGGACTGACACCCAGAGCAATCAGCGGATGATGTCTCGTCGCATCGACGATATCCAGCAGATAATTTTTTATAGCGTCGGACGCAAAGACCGCGTCAACTTCCCGCCGCATGGCAAGTATCTGTTCCACGCTCAGCACCGGACCGAGGCCCTCAAGCGGATCGTCTCCGGCCATCCGGTCGAGAATCGCCAGCTCGTCCTGGCGATCCGGATAACCCATCGACAACTTTAACAGGAAACGATCCAGTTGCGCTTCCGGAAGTGCATAAGTCCCTTCGTACTCAATCGGATTCTGCGTTGCCATCACAAAGAAAAGGTTGGGGAGCTCGCGGGTCACGCCGTCCACTGTCACTTTACGCTCCGCCATCCCCTCCAGAAGCGCGGACTGCGTTTTCGGCGATGTTCGGTTGATCTCATCGGCAAGAATGATATTTCCCATCAGCGGCCCCGGTCGAAACTCGAATTCACCAATTTTTTGATTATAAATCGACAGGCCGGTAATATCCGATGGGAGCAAGTCGGGTGTAAACTGGATCCTTTTAAACGCCGCCCCGATCGACCGGGCAATGGCACGTACAAGGACGGTTTTGCCAACACCGGGAATATCCTCAATCAGCACATGTCCGCCGGCCAGCAGGGCGACAGTGATCATTTCAATGATTTTTCTTTTTCCAACAACGGCATGTTCGACATTATCAATCATTCCGGTAATAAGTTGATGCGCAGAGAGGCTTTTGGCCATGGCAAATCCTCACTTTTTTCTGATCGTTCGGCTAATTTCATTGTACCAAAAGTCGGGCCTTTTTTCCCGAATCGTGTGCCGCGAGCCGTTAATTGATGAAAAAAATTTTAATTTGTCCACGGAAAATAAGACAAGCCGTACGAAAATTTTTCCGTACGGGCTTTTAGCAGTACCCGGCACGTCTCGGCGTTCTCTCACCGGACCTGTCAGTATAAAAAATTATCCGTCGGTTATCGATCCGTTCAGGGCGGTATTTTCCGTGATAAAGGCCTTCTGCGCAGCCGCTTGCTCAATGCAATCGATCATAAATTGCTTTTCAGTGTTTCAAGCGAATCGGACATCGCCTTCATGCCGCGATCGAGTCGATTCGCTACGACGGCGACACCGTCTGTCGCCGCGTCAACTTCGCCGGATAGCTTACTACTCCTGTCAATTGCCGCGATAATCTCGCTAAACTTGCGATCCATTTGTTCAAACGCTACGGTACTCGTCTTTATCATCTCTACGATCTGCCCAATCGAGGTAGCGACATTGGCCGTTAGTTTCGATCCGTGCGCAATTCGTTCGGAAATCTGCGTCATCGCCTTATTTGTCTCTTCCGCCAGCTTGCGGATCTCATCGGCGACGACATTGAAACCCTTGCCGTACTCCCCGGCCCGTGCCGCTTCAATCGCCGAATTCAGAGCAAGAATATGAGTTTGCTCGGCGACTTGTTTGACCATATCGGTCACCCGGGCAATTTTCTGCGAGGAGTCCGTCAGGTCGGCCACCGCTTGCCGCATGTCGCCCGTCGACTGTTTAATCCGTTCCATTTGTTTCAGCAGCTGATCGAGCTGCGTTTTTCCTTCGGCCGCCTGCAATTTTACCTGATTCGATTCGGATGATCCATTCCGCGCGGAGACGCGCGCTCGGGTGAAACGGCCTTGCAGATCGCCGACCGCCGCCGACGTTTCATCACCGAGTCGCGACAAGTTCTCAGCCATCTGAGCGACGCCCGCACTGATCTCGCGCCGCCCCTTCTCATACTCGCCATTCAATTTACGCTGGTATTCACTATCGTACACTTCGAGAACGACTTGTTGCTCGAAACAGATGATCTTCGTGACGGCACGAATGATGCGCTGCGCCGACCGGTGATCTTCACCAACCGTTTGCCGCACAATATGGCTAATAGCTGATTGAAGCTGATTGAACGCTCCCATATAATCCGACGGAGTCAGTCCGATTCGGAAGTGCATTTTACCGACACGGACACGCCGCTCGATAAATGCATTATCAATCGTGCCGGCAAAAAAGTCCATCACATGCATTGCCAGTGTCCGGCTCAATTTTTCAATCGAACTGTAGCGTTCGATGATCGTTTTCAATCGATCGATTCGCGAGAATTTCGCGTAGAAATCATGAGCAATACCTTCAATCTGCTTGCGGATATAAGGCCGCATCAACTTCAGCCAGCGCAAATCGGTAGTCGTCAAATTCAGCATATTCAGTTTATCCAGGGTTTTCGGATCCGTCACCCGGATCGTCGCCGTTGCTTCTGCCACCTGTGCCTGCCAATCGTTCAGCGGTTTCTTCCCGATTAATTTCAACTTGTTTCAAACCTCCTCACTTCTCCTTTTTTATCGACGATAACAAATTATTTTTCATTCATCATATGGTAAAAAAAGTTTTTCTCCGTGACAATTCGATGACAATTATTTTCACATCATGTACCGGCACTGAAAATCAAAGGCATCAATTGACGGCATCGGCTATTCATGTTAGAATTTTCTCATACAATTTTCATAAAAACTCTTATTGAGAGCGGTGGAGGGACTGGCCCAATGAAACCCGGCAACCTTTCAGTTTTAGTCAACGAAAAGGTGCTAATTCCAGCAAGGCTTCTGATTCCGGGGCCTTGAGAGATAAGAGGGTGCGGATGATTAATCAAGCCTCTCTGGTAAAAACGGAGAGGCTTTTTAATTTGCTCCCCCGAATTTACCGTATTTCTCACAATTCTGAACGAATCAACGGGAGGAAAAACAATGGCAAACGTATTAAGTTCAAATCTCGGTTACCCGAGAATCGGCGAAAAGCGGGAATGGAAACGGGCATTGGAAAAATTTTGGTCCGGCAAGATCGACGAGACAGAATTCAAGAGCCGATTGCACGAGCTGCGTATTCGCTACTTGAAAAAGCAGCAGTCGCTCGGCGTCGATTTAATCCCCGTCGGCGACTTCAGCCTGTACGACCGCGTGCTGGACACGGCTGTATTGTTCGGGTTAATTCCCGAACGGTTCAACAAGCGGGAAAAGGTCATTTCATTGGCAACTTATTTTTCGATCGCCCGCGGCAACAAAGATGCCGAAGCGTCGGAGATGACCAAGTGGTTCGATACCAACTATCATTACATCGTTCCGGAAATCAGTAATGACACGAAGCCGAAAATTACGGAAAACCGCTTGCTCCGCCTATTTAACGAAGCCAAAGCGGAAGTCGGCATTACGGCAAAACCAGTCATTGTCGGTCCGATCACGTTGCTGAAGTTATCAAAAGGCTTTGACGCGGATCATTTCGCGACACTGCTCGACGCACTGATTCCGCTCTACATCGACGTATTCCGCCAGCTGCGCGAAGCAGGCGCTGAATGGGTGCAGATCGACGAGCCAATCCTCGTTAAAACAACTTCCAAAGAAGATATTGCGTTTTTCCATAAAGCCTACCGACAGTTGAAAGCCGGTGTCCCGGATTTGAAGCTGCTGCTTCAAACCTATTTCGAGGCAATCGACGATTATAAGCATACCATCGATTTGCCCGTCGACGGCTTCGGCCTCGATTTGGTCTATGGGAAAGCAGAAAATCTGCGCGCCATTCGTAACTACGGATTCCCGCAAGACAAAGTGTTGGCTGCCGGCATCATCGACGGTCGCAACGTCTGGAAGACAGACCTTGCGACAGCGCTGGACGAACTGTCGGCGCTGCTGCAAGCAGTCGGCGGTAGCGACAAGTTGTGGATCACACCGTCGTGCAGTCTGCTGCATGTGCCGATTACAACCGAAAATGAAAAAACACTCGATCCGGTCTTGAAAGGAGCCCTGGCATTTGCCGATCAAAAGCTGGCGGAAGTAGTGACGCTCGCTAAAGGACTGAACGAAGGGAAAGGCTCCGTCCGCAACCGAATTGAGGAAAACGCCGCCGGGCTGCGCACATTGCAGGAATCGTTACACCGCAACAATAAACGTGTGGAACAAGAAACGGCCAAGCTTGGAAAAGAATGGCCGAGTCGTCCGGCTTCATATAAATTACGGCGGGAAATTCAGTCCGATAGTTTCCAATTGCCGATTTTACCGACGACGACAATCGGCAGTTTCCCGCAGACGCAAGAAGTACGGCAGGCACGGCGACATCTTCGCCGCGGCGAATGGACACCGGCGCAATATGAACAATTCATCAAAGATCAGACTGCTAAATGGATTCATATACAGGAAGAGATCGGTCTCGACGTATTCGTCCACGGCGAATTCGAGCGTAATGACATGGTCGAATACTTCGGCGAAAAGCTCGATGGGTTTGCTTTTACCCGCTCCGGCTGGGTTCAGTCGTATGGCTCGCGCTGCGTTAAACCGCCGCTGATCTTCGGCGATGTCGACTGGAAGGCACCGATGACCGTTAAATGGATTAGCTACGCGCAGTCACTGACCAAGCATCCGGTCAAGGGCATGTTGACCGGACCGGTGACGATTTACAACTGGTCGTTCGTCCGTAACGACATCAGTCAGGCGGAAGTCTTCAATCAGATCGCGCTCGCTCTGCAGAAAGAGATCCACGCGCTCGAAGCGGCGGATATCCGCATGATCCAAGTCGATGAACCAGCGTTGCGTGAGGGGCTGCCACTGAAGGAAGAAAAGAAAGCCGGTTATCTGCACGACGCCGTGTATGCATTCCGCCTCGCCACCTCTTTCGTCAATAACGACACCCAAATTCATACCCATATGTGTTATTCGGAATTCGACGAAATTATCGAAGCAATCGATGCCCTCGACACCGATGTCATCTCTATCGAAGCGGCGCGCAGCCACGGGGAGATCATCTCGACGTTCGAAGATTTTAAATATAAAAAAGGAATCGGGCTTGGCGTCTATGACATCCACAGTCCGCGCATTCCGAGCGTCGACGAAATTAAGACCTATATCGAACGCGCTTTGAAAGTGCTCAGTCCGAAGATTTTCTGGATCAACCCGGACTGCGGCCTGAAAACGCGCAAACCTGAAGAAACGATTCCGTCGTTGAAAAACATGGTCGAAGCGGCACGCGAGGTGCGGGCGGAGATTGGCAAGACAGTCGGATAAATCAGCATAGAAATCGCCTAAACGGCGGTTTCTATATTTGTACCAGATAATCGGAAAGATTACAATTTCAAACCGAATTCGAGAAAGTTGCTCCGAATTCGAGAAAGTTGCTCCGAATTCGAGAAAGTTGCTCCGAA
>UQRJ01000071.1 GCA_900543345.1 uncultured Sporolactobacillus sp.
ACGAGATGTCTTAGGGTCTCGTGGGCTCGGAGATGTGTATAAGAGACAGTCGAAGGACATACGGATAATACCCCGTTTCGGAATAACCACTCGACGATTCACTCCAACTGGGAACTTTCCGGTGTGCGGGCGCAAACAGTGATGAATTTTTTGATCTCGCAGGACAAGCTTTCACCGCACCGTTTTCATTTTGTCGGGTACGGCGAATATCGGCCGGTTGTTAAAAACGATACGCCGAATCATAAGGCAATGAACCGGCGTGTCAATATTGTTGTCATCCGTGAGGACAAAGTCGAAGATTAGAAAACCGTTGCTTTTTTCCGATGGAATAGATATGCTGAAATTATGAACTGCGAACTGTTTGATGCTGGGGTGGAATGTTTTGAAAAGGTTGATAGTGATTGTCGCGCTAATCGTCTGTGTTGCCAGCGTATTGGGCGGCAGTATATACTGGAAAGACCGAATTGACCGTACGGCGAAACTAAGCAGTCAAGAGAGTACGGCAGCTGTCTCTGTCGACGATACTTCCGGCACGATGTCGGATAAGGCCGTCGACAAGTTACCGGGCTCGCTGAAAAAAGTCGTGCGGCAGGCGCAGAAGGATGGACGTCCGGTCCAGCTGACGTTGGTCGGCGGTGGTAATGTGCGGGGGCTTGCCCCGCTGTTACAAGAGCGTCTGAATCAAGCATTCGGTGAGCTTTTTTTCAAAGTGACGCCCATCGATGTCGGCCATGTCACCTCACTTGAATTTAATCGGACCAAAGCAAAAGAATTGTTTAAGAACATCGATAAGAAACCGGATGCGGTGATCTTTTTCCCGCTTCTGTATAATGACGATCATCAAGTCAGCACCGATGATTCCGAGACGGTTACCAGTATGTTTGAAGAGAAAGTCAAACTGGCTTATCCGAAGGTCGCCTTTTTTGTGACGCTACCGAATTATTCTTCCAATGAACCGTATATGAACGAACGCATCGATGATCTTGCTTTGTCGCTGAGGGAAAAGAAACTCGATTCAATCGATTATCTGTCCAAGTGGCCGAAAGGTTCGAAGCGGAATCGTGTCGTTGAAAAAGACGGCCATACGATGAATGAGTCGGGCCGACAGCTTTGGATCGACGCGGTCGCCGATCAGTGGCATTTGAGAAAAGATTGATGCATCGGCACCGATAGGTCGGAAGAGAGTTGCCGGTAGGGGCATTTAAAAAATTGCAGATCTACATACAAGAAGAGCTCCGAACGTTCCTTGTGAAGGGACGGCAGAGCTTTTTGTATATTGTCAATCTGGACCGACTTTGCCTGACATCGGTTATTCCGGATGAATTACCGCAATTTCTGCATACGGCGTAAATGAACCCGAACTCGGTCGGTAAATGTCCTGGCTTTTTTTGCAAAAAATGTTGAAGAGAGGCGAAATTTCTCTGAGCATTTTAGTTCCAAAAGTAAGCGCTTCCACAATATAATAATGTCAACGCTAGATGTGACAATTCTGTGAAATATTTTCGACTGGGAGGATTGCATATGTTAAACAGTTTTGTATTGCCGGCCGAACACGGAACGCACAATCTTGAGGACCTGGAAGCGATGAGCAAAGTCTTTGATTGGAGGCAGGCAGAAAAACTAGTCGATTGGTCACGGACCGGAAAAGTAAATGCCGCCTACGAGCTGATCGATCGTCACGCGGAAGGGGAAAAGGCGGATAAAATTGCGTTGTACTATTCGGATCCGCAAAGGGATGAAACGTATACATTTGCGGAAATGAAAAGGCTGACCAATCGAGCGGCAAATGTGCTGCGGCATGAGGCCGAGGTTGGTAAAGGGGATCGTGTTTTTCTGTTTATGCCCCGGATGCCTGAACTCTATTTTCTTCTTCTTGGTGCGATTAAGGCAGGAGCGATTGTCGGACCGCTATTTGAGGCTTTTATGAAAGATGCCGTCCGCGATCGATTAGCCGACAGCCAGGCGAGTGTGCTATGTACAACACCGGAGTTAATCGGACGTGTGCCGCTGGATGATCTGCCGCATCTGAGACATATTGTGCTGGTCGGTGAGTCAGCCGGCGAAGCAGGACGGTTTATCGATTACCGACAGGCGATCGGCCGGTCGTCCGACGATTTCGAGATTGAATGGCTGGATCCCGAAGACGGCATGATTCTACACTATACATCCGGATCGACCGGCAAACCGAAAGGAGTGCTGCACGTCCATCAAGCGGTGGTGCAGCATGCGCAAATGGGGAAATGGATCCTCGATCTGCAGGACGACGATCAGTATTGGTGCACGGCCGATCCCGGCTGGGTGACCGGAACGTCGTGCGGTATTTTCGCTCCGTGGGTGAACGGTTGCAGTAACATCATCCGTGGCGGGCGCTTCAGTCCGGAAGATTGGTACCAAACGATTGAAAAATACGGCGTGACAGTGTGGTACAGCGCACCGACCGCCTTTCGGATGTTGATGGCGGCAGGAGACGACTTGCCGGAGCACTATGATTTATCCAGCCTGCGCCATATCCTCAGCGTCGGCGAGCCGCTGAATCCGGAAGTCATCCGTTGGGCCTGGCGGGCCTTCGGACGACGGATTCACGATACCTGGTGGATGACTGAAACTGGTGGACCGACGATTTGCAATATTCCGTCGATGCCGATCAAGGCCGGATCGATGGGTAAACCGGTGCCCGGTATTACCGCTGCTATTCTTGACGATCAAGGTAATGAATTGCCGCCGAATACGATGGGTAATCTGGCAATCCGAAGAGGTTGGCCGTCGATGATGCGTGCCATCTGGAATAACAAGGAGAAATACAACAGCTATTTTACGGCGAATGGTTGGTATGTCTCCGGCGATTCGGCTTATATGGACGAAGACGGCTATTTCTGGTTTCAGGGACGCATTGATGATGTGATCATGACGAGCGGCGAGCGAATCGGACCCTTTGAAGTCGAAAGTAAATTGGTGGAGCATCCGGCCGTATCCGAAGCCGGCGTCATCGGTATACCCGATCCGATCCGCGGCGAAATCATCAAAGCATTTATTGCCCTTCGGGAGGGTTTTGAAGCGACCGACCGGTTGAAGAAGGAGATTCATCTGTTTGTGAAGAACGGCTTGGCGGCGCATGCAGCTCCGAGAATGATTGAGTTTATCGGCAAATTGCCGAAAACACGCAGCGGGAAAATCATGCGCCGGGTATTGAAAGCGTGGGAACTCGGCCTGCCGACCGGCGACTTGTCGACGATGGAAGATTAAAAGAAGTGGGACGCGGTCCCGTTTCTTTACATAAGTTTAACCCGACAGTTTACGGCTGTGCCGGCGTTAAATTTTGCAGCCTGTTGTTACGACTTGATCGCTGAGAGCAGCCGAGCGATGTTTTCACTCGTCCGCTGCAGATTTTTATCGGCGTCGGCCAGTGCTTCCTTCAGTGAGACGGCACCAGGCACAATAGAAAATAACGCGTCGATGCCGCAATGATAAACAGATTCACAGCCTGCTGCCAGCATTCCGGCCAGCGCAACGACCGGAATGTGCTTTTTTGCGGCAATGCGCGCGACTCCGACCGGTGTCTTTCCGCGGGCAGTCTGCCCATCGATTTTCCCCTCACCGGTCACGACAAGTGAGGCGCCCTTCATTTTTTCTTCCAGTCCCGTTTCCCGGACAATTAGATCGACCCCCGGGCGGATGGTCCCGTTCAGGAAAAGAAGTGCACCGGCCCCAAGCCCGCCGGCCGCACCGGCCCCCGGGATACGATCGATGTCGCGATGCAGCTCGCGGGCGGCAACATCGGCAAAGCGGCACAACGCACGATCGAGTAACCGTACATCTTCTGCCGAGGCGCCCTTCTGTGGACCGAAGATGGCGGAAGCGCCGTTGGATCCTGTGAGCGGTGAATTGACATCCGTAGCGATTTCGAACGACGTTTGAGCAATGCGCGGATCGAGTCCGGAGAGATCGATTTTTTCCAATGACAAAAGTGCCGCACCGCCTTTGTCAAGTGGATGTCCGTTGCCGTCGAGCAATTTTACGCCGAGCGCACAGGCCATACCGCAGCCGCCGTCATTGGTGGCACTCCCGCCCAGTCCGAGCAGGATGCGGCGGGCCCCCGCATCAAGCGCTGCGCGGATCAGTTCGCCGACACCGAATGTTGTGGCTTTACGCGGATTTCTTGCCTGCGGAGGGATAGATTCCAATCCGGCGGCCGCCGCCATCTCAATGACGGCCGTCTTTTTGTCCCCGAGCATGCCGAAGAAACCAGCGACCGGTTCGCCGAGGGCTCCGGTGACTGTTTGGGCAATGATCTTCCCGCCGGTCGCCGCAACCAGTGAATGGACAGTTCCTTCGCCGCCGTCGGCCATCGGCACGAGTTCATACGCTGTATTCGGCCAGACGTGGATCAATCCCCGCTGAATGGCTTGGGCGGCCGCTGCCGCGTTCAGCGATTCCTTAAACGAATCCGGTGCAATCACTACTTTTGCAGGCTGCAAGGTCTCATCTCATTTCTTTGTAGATAAATATTAACGGCTTGCCGGCAAAGTGAGCCGTTCTAATCTTTACGGATGGGCAGATCGAATTTAGCGATTGCTACGATATTTTAAACTGAAGATACGAATAAAAAATGCCAGATGGCCGATGACATTACGTTTCCACAATCTCTTTGGCTCCAATATCATTCGAAATAACCACTCGAGATTAAGACGGCGTATGAGTTTTGGCGCACGGGGCTTCATACCCGAGGCGAAGTCGATATAACCGCCGCCTGCAATCCGCAGCGATGGTTGAAGTTCATCACTATAAGTATCGATAAACTTTTCCTGGAGCGGCATACCCATCCCGACAATTAACACCCCCGCACCGGAAGCGTTGATTTGCTGCAGCATAGCGTGCGGCGATGTAAAGTAGCCATGATGAAAACCGGCGATCCGCAGGTGCCCGTACATCCGGCCGATTTGATGAGCGGCGACTCGTACCGCCGTTTCGGATGAGCCTAATAAAAACACGGCGATATTGTTTGCTTCGCAACGCTTGAGTATTATGGGAATCAAATCGGTGCCGTTCAAGTTCTGCTTCAGTGAAATTCCCCATACTTTTGCTCCCAGTTTAATGCCGATTCCGTCGTTGAGCAAATAGTCGGCCCGATTCAATATATCGCGATATTGTTCATCGCGCTGGGCAATGTTAAACCCATGATCATTCAGAAAATAGAGATTCACTTTTTGTTTATTCTTTATTCGTCGATCCAGCGCATCTGCAACGGCTTGCCGGGAATTAAAAACATTTATGAAAATGTTACCAATCTTTTTTTTCTTACACATACGTATCGGTTACTCCTTTTCTAAAAGAAGCTGACGTTGTCGCCCTTGTCCAGACCGCCATGCCACAATTATCAAAAACGTGCCGAAATTGGTTCAAGGCACCATCAATATTGTAAACTATTATTAAGGAAAAGTGATAAAGATTGAGAAATTGTTTAATAATGGTGGCGCCGTCTTTACATTGTGCTATAATTTCACTGAAATAGATAGAAAGAATCCTGTAAGAGGCAGCGGAGAATCTGACCTGCTCATGTGACAGGCAGAGTTGCAGCAAAGGTAGGACGATGAAAATGATTTATGTAACGTTTTTTATATGTTTTTTGGTAACCTGTGCATTGACGCCGCTTGTGAAGAAACTGGCGATACGAGTCGGTGCTGTAGATCTGCCGAATGCGCGGAAAGTCCACACGAGGATCATGCCGCGGATGGGCGGCTTGGCTTTTTATCTGGCGTTTCTGCTCGGAATGCTGATTCTCAGGCCGGAAAGCAGTTACACGATGCCGCTGATCCTCGGCAGTTTTATCATTGTCGTGACTGGTGTGCTGGATGATTTGTTCTCGCTCCCGGCCAAGCTGAAACTATGTACCCAGTTTTTGGCTGCCTTGGTCATTGTTAACGGCGGTATCAGCGTCACGTTTATTAATCTACCGTTTAACGGTGTGCTGTATCTGAACTGGTTCAGTATCCCATTGACACTGCTGTGGATTGTCGGCATTACGAATGCCATCAATCTGATCGACGGCCTGGACGGCCTGGCGGCGGGGGTTTCAAGCATCGTTCTGCTGACGATTGCCGGATTGGCATTGACGGAAGGTAATCTATTCGTGTTCTCGGTGGCGGCGGTCATGCTTGGCGGGACGCTCGGCTTTCTGCCGTACAATTTTCATCCGGCAAAAATTTTCATGGGCGATACGGGTGCTTACTTTCTCGGTTACGTTGTTTCGGTGCTGGCGCTGCTCGGATTTAAGAATGTCACCCTGTTTTCACTGGTCGTGCCGATTATCATCCTTGCTGTACCGATTTCCGATACCTTTTTCGCCATCATCAGGCGGTTGGTCAATAAGAAGCCGTTAACGGCGCCGGATAAATCACATTTGCATCATTGCCTGCTGCGCTTCGGCTTTTCGCAGCGGCAGACGGTGATTCTGATCTACGGCATGAGTGCGTTGTTCGCCTTGGCGGCCATTCTGTTTTCTACGTCGACATTGCTCGGCTCGCTGGTTATCATTATTGGCGTTATGCTGGCGATCGAGCTGGTGGTGGAAGGAGTCGGCTTGGTCAGTGCCGGTTATAAACCGCTTTTAAGTATCTGTAAACGATTGGTCGGGATTGGCAAAGTCAAGTAATGCGGCCAAATCGCAAGAAGTCATGATGAAAAAAGGCGTGGCTTCTTGCGCTGCTTGTTTCACTGTGACCGAGCACTTGGACAGGTTGGCCAGTGCCCCGCCGTGGCTTTGGAAGATTCACGTTTCGGAAGACTGGCATTGCGTTTGGAGACTGCGAGAGGATTTGGCCTTATTATTTCCGGACGAATCCACTATACCCCTTGATTAAAAACGAAAAAGAGGGATCGCTTGACCAAGCGATCCCTCTTGCATGCCTGCCGGTTTTTACGGCGCAGTGCTCTCCGATGCGTCGGAACCTGCGATTGCCGACGTCTCCGAATCTTCGGCCGTCGGCGTGTAATCGAGTTGTTGTTGAAGCTGGTTCCGGACTTTTTGCAGATACGTTTCATCCAGAGCGTAATAATAAGTCCCCGTACTAATGTCGTCTGTACCTTTCAACTGTATTGTCTGAATACTTGAGAGCGAGCCGGCATATTGTTTCAGACTCAGCAGCTGCCCGAACGTCAGATTCGTTTGCAAATGGCCATTAAGTGAGTCAATGACATTTCCATACTTCGTTATTGAGGTGAGTTGTTTACTCTTAGCGACGAGTGCTTTGATGATCGCCATCTGCCGCTTGCCGCGGCCGAAGTCGCCGCCTGATCCCGGTGACTTTCGGTTACGTGCGAGCGCAAGCGCCTGTTCGCCGTTTAATGTTTGTTTTCCCGGCTGAAGGACAATGGATTGACTCCCGTGTTGATCTTTGCTGTTTTGCGTCACCAACTTTGCGGGAACGTCGACATCGACACCGCCCAGCGCGTCGATAATCCGGACAAACGCTCGGAAATCGACTTGCACGTAATAGTCGACCGGAATCTGAAGCAGGTGCTCAATCGTATCGATCGTGTAGTCGGCCCCCCGATTCCCCTGAGTATCGCCGTAAGCGTGAGCGTGGGTAATTTTTGTGATGCCGTAGTCGGTTGGTGTCTGGGGATAGATCTGTACTTTCGAGTCACGGGGAATACTCACCATCTTTACCTCGTTACGGTCATGGTTAAATGTTGCCAGAATCATGGCGTCGGAACGGGCCGGTTCATTTTTGCGTTTATCGATGCCGATAAACAGCAGCGAAAAATTATCCTTAACCGGGTCGACTTTGGCCGTCCGCAGATCCGATTTGCTGCCCCGGCCCAAATTGTTGTGTGCCTGCTGAGTAACGGATGCTGCCTTTCGAAAAATTATATAGCCATAGGCTGTCCCGGCAGCGGCGACCACCAGTATCAGCGCGAGCACGGTGACCAGAATCTTCCGACGTTTGCGGTGCCTTATGGCTCTTGATTGATTTTTATCTTGCATCGTTTTGTTCCTTTCGCAAAGGATTGTCAGCTGGTCGGGCGTAGCGGATCGCTTCGCTTCGCCTATCGGCGTTAATCGTCGCAACTCGACACGTTTTTATTCTATCCGAGTCATTTTGGAAGAGCAATGGGGTTTTTCACTTCCGAGCCCGATCTTTTTGCTAAGAACTACTTTTCGGCCGGCACAGCTACGTAACGTTCGCCGGTTTTCGTCAATTCGCTCTGTCCGCCGGTCAGGTCGGCGATCCATTGTCGGAAAAGGCTACTCTGCTGCTGACGGACGGCAATTGTGTAATTGACGACATCTGTATAGCCGATATCGCGAATCTGATACGGGGACTCACGCAGTTTGTTTTCGAGCATCCCGCTTTGGTGATAGGAGACATGCAGCTTCCACATGTCAATCGGGATTTGATCAACCACGCCGGCCACCTGCAGTGCCAGCGTCGCTCCATGCGCGTAAGCTCGTATCAATCCGCCGGCACCCAGTTTAATCCCGCCGAAATAACGGGTGACGACAATCAAGACATTGCAAATTTGCCGACGTTTGAGCACGTCGAGAATCGGTACGCCGGCCGTTCCGCTCGGTTCGCCGTCGTCACTCGCTTTTTGTTTTTCCTGCTTTTTTCCCAATATATACGCATAGCAATGGTGGTTTGCTTTCCAGTTCTCTTTGCGTCTAGCCTGAATGGCCTGTTCAATTTCTGGCAGTGTTTCAACGGAGGAGGCCCAGGCAATGAAACGGGATTTACGAATTTCGAATTCACGGGAAGCGGCCTTCCGGACCGTCCGATAGGGCATCAATGTCAAACAAATCATCTCCCGAAACTGAACGAGCAGTAAAATTGGTAAAAACAAACGGGTTACGATCATCGTTTTGCCGGCATAAATGATATATAATGTTAGTAAAATAGGCTTAATTCGCGCACACTGTTACTACCATTCGACAACAGGCGGGGATTTTCCGTCCGTATTGGGCCGGACAGATGCGCAGGTGATGATCCTACGGCCCACTTTAAGACCAAACGACCTATTTACAATGAACCTTTTTTCGACAAAATGGGAGCCGATCGGCATGAAAACCCTTGCGCCTAGGAACTTTTACACTTGCTTTTCCTTCCATCCTATTAAATGATGGGTAAAGAAAATAATGCAATTGGTCCTTTGGCCCCACCGACAGATAGGCAAATGGTGGGTAGCAAGTATGGTTTTATTCGGCTAAAGTGGGTATGGAGGCAAAATATGTCAGCCGGCAAATCAATCGATCACAAACTTGACGAGAAACATCTTGACAAGATCATTAATCGAATGATTGAAAATGTCAGCAGTAGTAAAAATCAGATCTTCGATATTGGCGAAGAGTCGAGAAAAGAGTATGAATCGCTGTCCAAAGAATTGGCCCTGGTTCGACAAGAACTTACGGGAATCATTGAACGAAGCGATAAACTGGAGATTGAGGCGAGAAAATCCCGGGGCCGGCTGGCGGAAATCAGTAAAGCGTTCGACCGTTACGGCGAACAGGACATTCGCACGGCATACGAAGTAGCAAACAAGATCCAGAATGACCTTTCCGTTGTCCGCGAAATGGAAAAGCAGATGAAGGCCAGGCGCACCGAATTGGAGCGGCGGCTGGTGCAACTGAAGGGAACCGTTAAAAAAGCGGACAATCTGGTCAATCAGATCACGGTCGTGCTAAATTACTTGACCAGCGATCTAAAACAGGTCGGCGAAGTTGTCGCTAATGCCCGTGAACAACGAGCATTCGGTCTGAAAGTCATTGAGGCGCTCGAAGAAGAGCGGAAGCGATTGTCTCGGGAGATTCACGACGGCCCGGCCCAGACGCTTGCCCAGGTTCTTCTCGGCCTGGATATTGTCGAACGAGTCGGCAAACGGGAGGGCGAGGAAGCGGCGCACAGTGAACTGAAAAAGTATCGCGTCATGGTAAGGGACGCGCTGGCGGAAGTCCGGCGCATCATTTACGATCTACGGCCGATGAGCCTCGACGATCTTGGACTTGTTCCGACACTGCAGAAATATTTTCATCGCCTGGACAACGATCATCCGACCGTTTCAATCAGTTTTCAGGTGATCGGCGAGGAGCAACGATTGCAATCGCGAGTGGAGGCCGCCCTTTTCCGCCTGGTTCAGGAAGCAGTACAGAATGCTTGCATTCATGCCAATCCGAAACAAGTCATCGTTCGACTCGAATATCGACCTAAGCATATCGGCATCCTGGTGCGGGACGACGGTTCAGGCTTCGACACGAGCAAGAAGAAAGAGGGCAGTTATGGGTTGATCGGCATGCGCGAACGCGCCGATCTTCTGAACGGAGACCTGAAAATCCATTCTGAGCTTCATCATGGGACATCGATTATGGTTACGATCCCGCTTCAGCGCGGCGATATTCTGGAGGAAAAATAAGAACGCCGATAAGCAACTGTTTCGTAAGTACTGAACCAAACAAACTTAGATCAAACGAAGCGAGGTGAACAACCTGCTGCAGAACGGGACTACATACGATCGGGGACCGGCTGCGTGATTCTCGTGCATTTCTGCGGTAGGGCAAACTGTGACAAATGTACGTCCAAAAGTAACCACAATTGCTTTAATTGATGATCATCGTCTGTTTCGGGAGGGCGTGAAACGGATCCTGGATATGGAACCGGATTTTCAAGTCGTCGCCGAGGGTGATGACGGCAACGTCGCCGAACAGTTAATTGAAAAAGCAAATCCGGATGTTGTATTGATGGACATCAACATGCCTAAAGTGAACGGTGTGGAAGCAACCCGGCAATTGATCAAAAATCATCCGGGATTGAAAGTCATCATTCTCTCGATTCATGATGACGAAAGCTATGTGACTCATGTCATGAAATGTGGTGCACTTGGGTACTTGCTTAAAGAAATGGATGCCGATTCGATGATTCGGGCGGTGCGGATCGTCGCCCAGGGCGGCGCTTATATCCACCCGAAAGTAACGCGCAATTTGGTCAATGAATATCGCAGGTTGGCGACAAAAGGCTATACAAGCGAACCATCGGGTTTCCGTGATATCGAATACCGGCCGCCACTTCATCTGCTTACGCATCGGGAGTGCGAAGTCCTTCAGCTAATGGCCGATGGCAAAAGCAACCGGGCAATCGGCGAGCATTTGTATATTAGTGAAAAAACAGTAAAAAATCATGTCAGCAATATTTTGCA